>NZ_JBARCR010000919.1:0-7234 GCF_049794275.1 Trebonia sp. | reverse complement strand
GCCTGCACCAGGATGTTGATCGTCTCGGCGCGCAGCTCGGCCGGGAGTTTCCTGGTCCACTCGGCGATGGCCAGCGCCTGCGATTTGGAGATGTCCGCGTCGGCGAGGGCGGCGGTCATGGCGGGGTGGCCGCGCAGCAGCCGCATCCGCCGCACCTTGGTCCTGGCATCCGGCCGGGTCATGTCCGTCATCGCCATCAGCCACGCGGCGGAGCTGCCGTACCCGTCGCTGTCGTGGGCGTCAGCGGCGTCGAACCGGGCCAGCACGGACGCGTGCGCGGCGGTGAACGTCGCCTCGATCTCACCCAGCGACCGCAGCACGGTGCCGCACGCGGCGGCATCCAGGTCATCCCCGGCCGGGCCGTTCAGGTAGTCCAGGCCGGCGCGCGTCATCCGCAGCGCCTCCGCGACACTGCCGAACACACGGCCGTCTGCGGTGCACATCCTGAACCACCCCCTGCCGGTTATGCCGTGACTGATCGCCTGCCTCTCATCGTCCGCGCCACTCTTGTGGCCTAAATTTAGAATAGCACAGGTGTTCTAGAGAACACAACAGGTAGCATCAAGATCTTTTAGCCGGTACGATGGTCAGGCTGCGGGACGGTGAATTCGTAGCTACCCGGCCCAACGGTCGTTTCTGTCCCGTCGGCCACCACCGTCGCGGTAGTACCAGGCGGCACGCGCACCGCAATGGTCATCCGGCCAGCGGTGATGTCCCAGGATGACTCGATCCGGCCGTACGGCGACTCGTGGGCGGCCGACGCGGAGGTGAGCCCGCCGCCGGGCACTGGCTCGACGACGAAGGAGCGGTAGGCCGGGGAATCGGTCAGCCGGATGCCGGCGGTATAGCGGTGCAGGAAGTCGATCACCGCGCCCTTGGAGTAGTGGTTCAGGGAGTCATACGGCCGGCCGTGGGCGTCGATCCCCTCCCACGACTCCCAGACGGTGGTCGCGCCGCGGTCGATCATGGTCAGCCAGGACGGAGGCGTGTCCCGCAGCAGGAGCTCGTAGGCCACGTCGGCATGCCCGTGGTCGGCGAGCACAGACAGCAGGTACGGCGTCGACAGGAATCCCGTTCTCAGGTGCGTGTCGGCCGCGCGAATAAGGTCCACGAGTCGGTCGGCGGTCCGTTCGCGCACCCCGTCAGGCACCAGCCCGAAGGCCAGGGCGCGCACCAGCGTCGGCTGGTCGTCGGGCCGGATCGTGCCGTCGGCGCCGATGAACTCACGCTGCCAGGCGTCCCGCACCCGGGCGGCGAGCTCCGCGTACCGGTCCGCCTCGCCGCTCTTGCCCAGAACGCGAGCGATCTTCGACGCCAGCAGCGCTGAGCGGAAGAAGTACGCAGTCGAGACGTGCCCCCTGTCGCTGGCCTGATACGCCGCCATATCGGTGATCTCCTCGCCGGGGACCTTCCATTCGCCGAACTGGAACCCGGTGTCCCACAGGTAGCGCTCATGCGCCAGTGGCGCCGCTGACCGGGCGGCCCGGTCGGGATGCCGCCCGTCAGCGGCTGCCCGTTCCACGTAACCGAGCCAAGCGGACATGGAAGCCCAGTGCTCGTCAAGGATCCGAGTGTCCCCGTACGCGCGGTACAGCTCCCACGGCACGATGACGGCGGCATCTCCCCAGCCGGCGGAGCCGTGCCAGCCGCCCACCGGGCCGTGCCTGCCCTCGGATCGCGGCAGCGGCGCCATGTTGGACACAACGCCGTTGTCCCATTGACCGGCGACCAGGTCACGCAGCCACTTGGCCGAGAAACCGGCCACGTCGTAGAGGAACGCGGCGGCAGGGACGAACAGCTGCCAGTCGGCGGTCCAGCCGGCTCGCTCCCTGGTGGGGCAGTCGGTGGGGATGTCGCAGGCGTTGCCCCTGAAGCTCCAGACGGCGGCAGCGTGGAACCGGTTCACCCGGTCGTCGCTGCACGCGAACCACCCGGCGCGCCGCATGTCGGTGTGCACCACGACGCCGGTGACCGCGTCGGGGGAGAGGTCGGCGGGATGGCCGTCGACGCGGACGTACTGGAATCCGTGAGTGGTGTGCCGGGGTTCGAAGCCACCCGTCAGCCCGTCGGCGATGACCGTGTCGACCTGCCCGGCCATCAGCGGATGCGGCAGGAACGGCAGTGCCGGACGCAGGTGCTCCACCGTCACGTCGCCGTCCTCGTCGAGCCACTCCCCGTGGGTGAGCGTGACCTCGGTGCCTGCCGGGCCGAGGCCCAGGCCGGTGCCGAGGCCGGTGCCGAGGCCGGATAGACGCACCCACCCGTTGATGTTCTGGCCGAGGTCGACGACCTGGCGGTCCGCGCTGACCCTGGTGACCGATACCGGGCGTAGCTCCTCGACCCGCCGGACCGGCGGCGCCGGCGACCATACCAGGCGGTCGAAGCCGTGGCCGTCCGGTCCAGGCTGGACCGGGCGCCAATCGCCCCCGCCGGCCCGCCGCAGGTCGGTACGCTGCCCCTCGATCAGGTCCGCCGCCAGCACGTGCGACGGCCGGCTCTGCCACGACGGCCCGGTGCCGGTCACGGCCGTAGTCCCGTCGCGGAAAACGATGCGGAGCTGGCCGAGGAACGCGGTCCGCGACCCCCACTGGTCGAAGGACCGCAGCGCCCCGACCTGGCCGCGCCACCAGCCGTCACTGAGCAGCACCGTAATCGACGTCATCCCCGATGAAAGCAGGCCGGTCACGTCGTACGCCTGCGCCTGCAGCCGCTGGTCGTACTGGGTGAACCCGGGCGTCAGCTCTAGGTCCCCGGCGCGCACGCCGCCGAGGAACACCTCGTACAGGCCGTGGGCGGTGGCGTACAGCCGGGCGCGAGCCACCGGCCGGTCCACCGTCACGAACCCGCGCAGCTCATAAGCGGGTCGCTGCCCGGCCGGCGAAACCACCTCGTCTTCGACAGGTGCCACCCACGAAGCCACGCCGTCCCAGTCCGCCGCGTCCAGCAAGCCCGTTTCCACCCGCAGCGCCTCCGACCAGGGGCTCTCCCCGAGGTCGGTGCGGACGGCGACGCGCACCGTGACCCGCTCGGCCGACCCCAGCGGCGGGAAAGGCCATGGGACGAGGACGCTGTCCGGACTCGAGACCCACCCGGTGTCGCCAGAGTCAGCGGCCAGCCGGTAGGCGACCTGCACGGCGGAACCGGAAGGCAGCAGCCACGACAGCCGGGGTCGCCGCTCCCCGATGCCGAACGCCTGGTCGAGGTGCTCGGCCCGCAGCCGGGCCGGCGCATCGGTCACGGTCACGAGAACTCAGGGAGGAACGGGGCCGGGTGCCACTCCGGGTCGTCGGCCGCGTCGCGGCAGGCGCAGCTGAACTGGTGCCGCCCAGGCCCGGCCTCAACAGGCGAAGCAAGCCCGGGCAGCACAACGGTCGCCACACACCCGGACGGGACGGTGACGTCCACGGTCAAGACACCGTCCGACCGCCGCCACGACACCTCAGCCAGCCCGTACGGCGTCACGTGCGACGCCCGTGCCCAGGTGAGCCCGCCACCAGGGCACGGCGAGATCCGCAGTTCCCGGTAGCCAGGCGCGGCGGGGGCAAGCCCGCCGATCACCCGGTGCATCCAGTCGGCGACCGCCCCGAACGCGTAGTGGTTGAACGACGTCATCTGGCCGGGGTTGACCGAGCCGTCGGGCAGCATGCTGTCCCACCGCTCCCAGACCGTCGTCGCCCCCATCGTCACCGGGTACAGCCAGGACGGGCATCCGGTCTGCCGCAGCAGCTGGTACGCGTCGTCGACGGCGCCGGCGCTGGTGAGCGCGTCGCAGATCAGCGGGGTGCCGAGGAACCCGGTCGCGACGTGATGCCGCTTGGCGCGCACGAGCTCCACGAGGCGCCGGCCGGCCAGCGCACGCTGATCAGGATCGCGCAGCAGCCCGAACTCCAGCGCCAGCGCGTACGCGGTCTGCGAGTCGCTCACGATGCGCCCGCGCGGCGTCACGTACTCGTCGTGGAACGCCTGCCGGACGCCCTCGGCCAGGTCGGCGTACTTGACGGCGTCGGACTCCTCGCCGAGCACCGCGGCGATCCGCGCGAGCAGCTCCGCGACGTGCGCCCGGTACGCGGTCGCCACCAGGTGCGGATCGGTCGCTGCCGCCCACGGCTCGTCCGGCGGCGCGGCCGGGTCCAGCCAGTCGCCGAGCTGCATGGCCGGCTTGTCGAACAGCGTGCCGGGCCCCAGGGCAGCGGTCAGCCCGTCGACCCAGGCGCGCATGCTGGCGTACTGCCGCCGCAACAGGCCCACGTCGCCGAACCGCTGGTAGGCCACCCACGGCACGATCACCGCCGCGTCGCCCCACCCAGCCGTCGGCGCCGGCGAAGCGAACGGCCCGGGGAAGTCGACCCGCGGCACGAACAGCGGCACCGTCCCCGCCGGCGTCTGGTCCGCGGACAGGTCCCTGAGCCACGAGGCGAGGAACCCCGCGCAGTCGTACAGGTAGGCCGCGGTAGGCGCGAAGACCTGGAGGTCGCCCGTCCAGCCGAGCCGCTCGTCCCGCTGCGGGCAGTCGGTCGGCACGTCGACGAAGTTGCCCCGCATGCCCCACACGATGTTCTCGTGCAGCCGGGTGAGCAGCTCGTCGGAGCAGGCGAACCAGCCGGTGCGCTCGAGGTCGGAGTGGTACACCATCGCGACCGCGGAAAGGTCGTCGTAGTCGCCGCTGACCTCGGCGTACCGGAAACCGTGGATGGTGAACTCCGGCTCCCAGTCCTCGCCGCCTGGATCACCGCGCAGCGTATAGCTGTCGGTCGCCTGCGCGGTGCGCAGCGGGCGCGTCCCCAGCTCGCCGTCCTCAAGCACCTCGGCGTGCCGGATCGTGACGGTCGAGCCGCGGCGGCCGCGGACCCGGATGCGGAGCCGCCCGGCCAGGTTCTGCCCGAAGTCGAGCACGGTCCGGCCCGACGGCGTCGTGATCGTCTCGCGGACGGCGCGGCCCTCGGTGGCACGCACCGGCGGGCCGTCCGGTGCCACCAGGGTCGCGACGTCCAGCGCGTCAGCCCGGCACGCCGCCCACCCGGAGTCGTCGAACCCCGTCCCCGACCAGCCGGGCAGCTCACGGGTGGCGTCGTACCGCTCGCCGTCGTACAGGTCCGCGAACCGGACCGGACCGCGCCCCGTCGCGGAGCGCCAGGCCGCGTCGGAAACGATCACGATCCGGCTGCCATCGGTGCGGGTGATCTCGAGCTGCGCGAGCAGTCCGAGGAACGTCCCGTAAGTGTCCCTCGCACCAGGCACGAATCCCAGGCGGCCACGCCACCAGCCGTCCGCGACCTGGAAGCCGATGGCGTTCGCTCCTGGCCGCACCAGGTCGGTGACGTCGTAGGACTGGTAGCGCAGACGGCGGTGGTAGCTCGTCCACCCCGGCGCCAGGGCGTCGTCGCCTACCCGCCGGCCGTTGATCTCGGCGACGTAGATCCCGTGCGCGGTCGCGTAGAGCCGCGCGAAAGCGATGTCCCCGTCGACAGTGAACTCGCGGCGCAGCAGCGCCGCAGGACCACGCTCATCAACACCAGGCGAGATCAGCGCGGCCTCCCAGGACTCAGCGTCCAGCCCTCGCTCCACGGTCGCGGGGTCACTCCAGTCCGACACCGACCCGTCGGCGCCGGTCACCCGCACCCGCACGGTCCGCGCCTCCCGCGGCCGGAGCGGCGCGTCAGGCCACGGCACGAGCACCGACGAGGCGGATTCCGCCCGGAAGACCGTGTCGCCGATCGCCAGCTCGTAGGCGGCCTGCCGCCAGCCCGGCTCGCTCGCGACCTGCCACGACAGCCGCGGCGAGGCCTCGCCGATGCCGAGCGCCTCCCGGTAGTGCTCGAAACGCACCGGCGACAGCTCATCCACGCCGCTGCTCCTTCACCAGCGCGGCGTAGACGGCGGCGCTGGGCTTGGGGGTGCGCGCGAACGTCTCCCTGTCCACGGAATGCAGCCCGAGCTTCCCCTCGTAGCCGAAGATCCACTCGAAGTTGTCCATCAGCGTCCAGTGGTGGTAGCCGAGCACCGGCACACCGTCGGCCATCGCCGCCCGCAGGCCCCGCAGCGACGGTTCGATGAACGCGGCCCGTTCGGTGTCGTCGTCGGTCTGCATGCCGTGCTCGGTGACGATGACCGGCACCCCGGTCTCCTCGTGCGCGTACCGCGCGCAGCAGCCGAGCGACGCGGGGTCGCGGCCGGTCATCGGCCCGCCGGCGGCCGGGGTCCCGTCGGGATTGACCGACCGCTCGGCGTCGTAGTAGAGCCGCTCGTAGTTCTGGATGGCGATGAAGTCGTCCTCGCGGGCCAGCTCGAGCCAGCGCTGGTAGACCTCGGCGCGCTTGCGGTCCCGCAGGCTCGCGTCAGGCCCGTACACCTGGTCGTCGACGAGCGCCAGCGCGAAGCCGACTGGCAGGTCCGGCCGCCGGGCCTTGATCGCGGCGCGGGCGGCGCGGTGGCCGGCGGTCATCCCGTCGCAGATCGCATCCCTTTCCTCGGGGAGCACCACATTGCTCATCCGGTACCGCGGCACACCCGCCGCGTCGCTCGCGGCCGCCAGGGTGGCGCGCTCCAGCTCGCGAACGACCGGCGGCAGCCCCGCCCAGGCCAGCATGGCGGGCAGGTCCGGCTCGTTCATCGTGACGGCGAGAGCGATCCTCATCCCGAACGCGGCCATCACCCGGTCGCAGTACCTGGCGAACAGCGCCGGGGCTTCGGGATTCAGCCAGCCCGCGCGCATCGCGAACCAGTGCGGCGAGGTGAAGTGGTTGAACGTGACGACCGGAGCGAGACCGCGCGCCAGGCAGTAGCCGGCGATCGCCGCGTAGTGCGCCAGGGCCTCGGCAGAGAACTCGCCTTCGGCCGGCTCGACCCGGGCCCATTCGACAGAGAACCGGTAGGAGTTGAGGTTCATCCCCGCCGCCAGGTCGACGTCCTCGCGCCACAGTTCCCAGCCGTGGCACGCCTCGCCTGACGGCTCGCGGAAGACGGTCGGCCGCACGTGCTCGGCGAACCAGGTGTCGCTGTGGACGTTGCCGCCCTCGATCTGGTGGCCGGCGCTGGCGACCCCCCACAGGAAGCCGTCGGGGAACTGCTGCACGAAAATCTCCTTCTTATCCGGAACGGTCTCAGGCCGCTCTCGTCGGCAACCGGAGCCCGGCCACCTGGTCGGCGTGGTGGCAGGCGACTCCCGAGACCAGCGGCGGGCGCTCGCGGTGGCAGACGTCGGTGGCGAGCGGGCAGCGGGTGGCGAACGGACAGC
>NZ_JBARCR010000918.1:0-2750 GCF_049794275.1 Trebonia sp. | reverse complement strand
CCGTGAGGCCCGCGTCGGCGGCGAGCAGGTCACGCAGCCGCGTGGCGATGGCCGCGACTTCCGCGGCGTCCGACAGCCGGGCGGCCGGGTCCTTGGCGGTGAGCCTGGTGATCAGCTCGCCGAGTTCCGGCGGCACGCCCGCCGGCAGCGGCGGCATCGGCAGGTACAGGTGTCCGGCCATCACCTCGGCGGTGCCCCCGTCGTAGGGCGGCAGGCCGGTCAGGCATTCGTAGATGAGGATGCCCAGGGCGTACAGGTCGCTCGCGGGCGTCGCCTGGCCGCCGGCGATCCGCTCCGGCGCCATGTACTGCGTGGTACCCATCACCAGGCCAGGTCCCGTGATGGGCGCGGAACCCGCCGCGTGCGCGATGCCGAAGTCCGTGATCTTCACCAGGCCGTCCGCGCCGATCAGGATATTGCCCGGCTTGACGTCCCTGTGCACCAGGCCGATGCTGTGCGCGGCGTCGAGCCCGGCGGCGGCCTGCGCCGCCACGTCCAGGGCGAGTACCGGATGCACCGGGTCGACCGCGAGCATGTCGGCGAGCGAGGGCCCGTTGACGTACTCCATCACCAGGTACGGCGGACTGGCCGGCCCGGCATTGCCGTAGTCGTAGACCCGGGCGACGCACGGATGGGTCAGCGAGCCTGCATGCTTGGCTTCGGCGCGGAAACGCTCGAGCGTGTCGGGGTGATCGGCGTATTCGGGACGCAGCAGCTTGACCGCGACTTCCCGGTCAAGCAGCAGGTCCGATGCTCGCCATACCTGGCCGACGCCGCCGGCGGCGATCGGTTCGGCCAACTGGTAACGGTCATCGAGTATGAGGCCAGTTCGCGTCACAACCACCACAGGTTACCAATTAGGAACTTAGTCCAACACTGCTATCGCCAAAACTCGCTAAAGGTAAGAACGCGTACCGCTCTACCAGGCCGCCTACCGCGGGCAGGGCGGCCTTCACGTGCTTGGCGGCGCTGCCGCGCACCGTGTTGTAGGCCTTTACGATCACTGGCCGGCCCGAGTTCCTGCCGCGCTCGTCGGTGATCGCGAGCAGCGCCTCGCACACCTCGTCCTCATGCTTGGCGAGGTAGTCGCCGAACATCCCGCCCCCCGCGGCGGTGAAGTCGGTCCAGTACGGCTGCAGCGCGTCGGCCAGGTGCGGCAGCAGCGTCTCGATCATGTGGTGGATGTGGCCGGCGTCGTAGGTCCGCACGGCCTTGTAGGCGAGCTTGACCGCGGTCCCCGAGATGCCGGACATCGTGGCGACCTCGCCGTTGACGAGCGCCTCGCAGTCGGCGACCACCTGCGGCTGTACGTCCGGCGCGAGCAGCGTGTCGCGAAGCGTGGCGGCCATGGTCGCTGTTTCTCCTTTGCTCGGGGCGTCAGGAGCGTAGCAGGAACGCGCTGCCGTACTTGTGGTAATAAGGATGAGATGACTCAGCCGCCGCGCATGGACGTCACGTCGGTGACGATCGGCGCGCCCGACCCGCGGACGCTCGCGGCCTTCTACGCGAGGCTGCTCGGCTGGCCGGTCGCCGCCGAGGAACCACCGCGACCTGGGTCGCCGCCGGAAGACGGCTGGGCGCAGGTGCGGCCGCCGGCCGGCGTGGCCGGCCCCACGCTCAACTTCGAGTACGAGGCGCACTACACCAGGCCGGTCTGGCCGAGCGAGGCGGGCAGGCAGCACATCACCGAGCACCTGGACATCGCGGTCGAGGATCTCGACGCGGCCGTCGCCTGGGCGGCGCGGGCGGGCGCGACCGAGGCCAGTTATCAGCCGCAGGAGCGTGTCCGGGTGATGTTCGACCCCGCCGGGCATACGTTCTGCCTCTTCCTGAGG
The DNA here is from genome assembly GCF_049794275.1 of Trebonia sp. Classification (NCBI taxonomy): domain Bacteria; kingdom Bacillati; phylum Actinomycetota; class Actinomycetes; order Streptosporangiales; family Treboniaceae; genus Trebonia; species Trebonia sp. The sequence goes on along the minus strand of NZ_JBARCR010000918.1, from coordinate 915 downwards.
TAACCCCTTTCCTGAGGTAAGCGGGCCGGTCACCAGGGAAGGGGCCCGCGAGCGTCGAAGTAGCCGCCGGTCGGGCCGTCCTGCCCGGCCTGCGCCATCCGGACGATGATCTCCGCGCCCTGCTCCACGGTCTGGATGCCGGTGCGCCCGTTCAGGTCCGTCGCGGTGAAACCGGGCTCGACGGCGTTGATCCGCATGCCGGGGAACGCCTTCGCGTACTGCACGGTGATCATGTTGACCGCGGCCTTCGACGCGGGATAGGCGACCCCCGGGTAGCCGTAGGCCGGCGAGTCCGGGTCGCTGAGCCTGGCGATCGAGGCCAGGCCGCTGCTGACGTTGACCACCACCGGTGCGGCCGACCGCAGCAGCAGCGGCAGGAACGCGTGGGTGACGCGCACCACGCCGAAGACGTTGGTCTCGAACAGCTGCCGCATCTGGTCGGCGGTGATCTCGGCGGCGCCTGGCACCGCGTTGGTGGCCGTCCGCTGCTCGATCCCGGCATTGTTGACCAGGACGTCCAGCCCGCCGTCGGCCTCGATGGTCTTCGCCGCCGCGTCGACGGACGCGTCGTCAGTGACGTCGAGGAGAACCAGCCGCGCGCGCGGTCCGAGCCGCGCCGCGGCGTCGCGTCCTCGCCCGGCGTCCCTGCTGCCGATGTAGACGGTGTGGCCCGCGGCGATGAGCCGCCGGGCGGTCTCGTAACCGAGGCCCTTGTTCGCCCCGGTGATCAGTGTCGTCGTCATGCTGCCAGCCTGCCGCCGCGCGGCCCCGGCAGCCAGCCGGCCCGTTTTCCTGGGACTGCCGGTACCAGGAAACGCCCGGCGGCGGCGCATACTGTGGTGGCTATGACGTCCGGTGAATTCGGCCAGGCGGTGCGGCGCTGGCGCGACCGGGGCTCGCCCGAGGCCGCCGGGC
>NZ_JBARCR010000917.1:0-10534 GCF_049794275.1 Trebonia sp. | reverse complement strand
CTTCGAGCGGGCGCGCGCCCTGCACCGGGTCGCTGATGCCTGCCAGCGGCGTCGGGACGAGCTGGCCCGGGCGCTCACCCTCGACCAGGGCAAGCCGCTGCACGCCGAGGCCTACCCGGAAGTCGATGACCTGATCGGCTACTGGCGCGACGCGGCCGAGGACGTGCTGCGCCTGGACGGCGCGATCCCGCCCAGCCGGCTGCCCGGAGCCCGGGTCCTCATCGAGCGCCGCCCGCTTGGCGTGGTCGCGGTCATTACTCCGTGGAACTGGCCGTACACGATGCCAGCGCAGGTCATCGCGCCCGCGCTGGCGGCGGGCAACACGGTCGTGTGGGCTCCCGCGCCGAGCACGTCTGTGTGCAGCGCGGTGCTCGTGGACGCCATCGCCGACGCGGACCTGCCGCCGGGGACGGTCGCCTTCCTGCCGGGCCGGGGCCCGGTCGTCGGCGACGAGATCGCCGGCCATCCGGGAGTCGCCGCCGTCGCGTTCGTCGGGTCTACCCAGACCGGCCTGTCGGTGGCCCGGCGGGCCGCGGGCAAGGCCCAGCTGCTGGAGATGGGCAACAACGGCCCCCTGGTGGTTATGGACGACGCCGACCTGCACCGGGCGGTCGCCGGGACGATCGCCGGGGCCTACCTGTGCTCGGGGCAGAGCTGCACGGCCGCCGAGCGGATCCTGGTCCACGAGCGGGTCCACGACGCGTTCGTGGAAGCGCTGGCCGCCGCGGTCGGCAAGGAGGTCGTGCTGGGCGACCCGTTCGACCCGCGGACCACGATGGGGCCGCTGAACAACGCCGACGTCGCCGCCAAGACTGCCCGCCACGTGGCCGACGCGCTCGCGCGGGGCGCGGACCTCATCACCGGCGGCGGCGCGGAGCCCGGCCGGCCCACGGCCTTGTACTGGCAGCCCACCGTCCTCGACAACGTCCCCAGGGACGCGGTCGTGGCCCGCGAGGAGACCTTCGGGCCGGTCGCGCCGGTCATCGCGGTCGCGTCGCTGGAGGATGCGATCACGCTGACCGATGACCTGCCCTACGGGCTGATGGCGTCCATCTACACCGCGGACGCGGGCACCGGCCTGCGGTACGCCGACTCGGTCCGGGCAGCGTGGGTGAACGTCAACGAGTCCTCGAATTACTGGGAGACCCACCTGCCGTTCGGCGGCGGCGGGGGCAGCGCCAGCGGCGTCGGCCGGGTCGGGGGCCGGTACGCCATGGAAGCCCTGACCCAGGTCCGGACCGTCGTGCTGTCCGGCCTGGCCTAGCGGCCGCCCTGGTGCAGCGCTGGCGCCTTATGCGCCGCGTGGTCCCACCAGCGTCAGGCGAACAGCCGGGGCAGCAGCTCGCGACAGCTCTGCCGGAGGTCGTCGAACGCTGTCTCGGAGCCGGCAAGGTGGCGCTGCAGTGCTTGGTAGAAAAGCCCGTCGAACATGGCGTAGGCAGTGGAGGGCGAGCAGGTGGGTTCACTGCCGATGAGGTTGGCGTAGGCGCGGACGAGACGCCAGATCATGTCCTGCAGGAGGCCGTCGATCTCTGCGACATCGTCGCGGAAAGCTACCTCGAACAGGGACTGCGAGCGCAAGTCGTACCAGAGCCGATGCATGAGCGGCGCGTCGGCCAGCGTTGCTGCCAGGCCGTTCCCGCAGGCTTCGGCGAGCTCGTCGGGAGTGGACGACTCGGCGACCAGGCCTTCGTATCGCTGTGCGCAGGCCGTCTTATAGCGCCGGACGCAGTAGGTGATCAGCTCGGTCTTGTCCGCGAAGTAGTAGTGCAGGAGCCCGTGGGAGAAGTTCGTTTGCTCTGCGATCGTGCGCAGGCTGGTGCGGGCGTAGCCAAGGTCAGCCAAAGTCAGCAACGTGGCGTCGGCCAGTTCTCGACGGCGGTCCTCGAACTTGTCGACACCGGTTCGAAGCCTCGCCGCAGTTGAACTCGCCACACCGCGAGCCTACCGCAGCGAGCAGATCTTTGACCGATTGTCCAGAAAATTCTTGACACACGTCCAATGAAGGGGCCACGATCGTGGCCAGGAACGGTCCCGTAAACGAGCCACTCGCAGGATGCACGATCTAATACGGAGACAACGATGTCGCTGACCTTCTATCTGGACAAGGGCACCTCCCTGGATCCGGAGGCACCCTGCCTGACGCTCGACGGGAAATCGCTGTCGTACGGCGAGGTCGTGGATCTGTCCCGCGCGGTTGCCAAAGCCCTTCGGCGCTCGGGCGTCCGGCCCGGGGACAAGGTCGGCATCCTCTCGGCCAACGACCCGACCGCGTTCTCCTGCGTCTTCGGCATCGCCCGGTCGGGTGCGGTGTGGTGTCCGATCAATCCGCGCAACGCGGCGGCCGAGAATGCGGAGCTGCTCGACTTGTTCGACTGCTCGGCGCTGATCTTCCAGCCGGCCTTCGACGAGCTAGTCGCCGCGATCGCCCCAGTACTTCCGAAACTGACGACGCTTGTCCGGCTCGGCGACGGCGACGACCTTGCACAGGCTTTCCGCCCCTGGCTTGACGCTGCCAGAGACGATCCCCCCGCCGAGGCCGCACCGCCCGAGGACCTAGTGGCGCTCGTCGGCACTGGCGGCACCACCGGACGCCCCAAGGGAGTCATGCTCACCGATCGCAACCTCGAGGCGATGTCGGCGATCACGCTGATGAGCTATCCCTTCGGCGGGCGCCCGGTCTACCTGGCCCAGGCCCCGCTGACCCACGCGGCCGGCGTGCTGTGCTTCCCGATCCTCGCCCGGGGCGGTGAGGTCGTGATCATGGCGAAGCCCGACGTCGGCCGGTTCCTTGAGCTGATCGAGCGACACCGGGTCACCCACACCTTCCTGCCGCCGACCCTGATCTACATGGTTCTCGGCCACGCGGCACTGGACAGCACGGACCTGTCGTCACTGCAGTGCTTCTGGTACGGCGCGGCGCCGATTTCGACGGCCAGGCTCGCCGAGGCACTCGACCGCATCGGGCCGATGGCGCAACTCTTCGGGCAGTCCGAGGCCCCGATGATGATCTCGACCATGGCACCGGCCGAGCACCGCCGACCCGACGGGACGATCGACACCTCACGGCTGGCGTCCGCCGGCCGCCCGTCGCCGCTGGTCAACGTGGCGATCCTCGACGAGAACGGCCGGCCCGTCCCGCGCGGGGAGCGAGGAGAGATCTGCGTGCGCGGCTCGCTGGTGATGGCCGGTTACTACCGGAACCCCGAGGCAACGACCGAGGCGTCCGCCCACGGGTGGCACCACACCGGCGACATCGGCTTCCTCGACGACGACGGTTACCTCTACATCGTCGACCGCGCCAAGGACATGGTGATCAGCGGCGGGTTCAACGTCTACTCCGCCGAGGTGGAGCAGGCCTTGATGGCCCACGACGCCGTCCGCGACTGCGCGGTGATCGGCCTGCCCGACGAAAAGTGGGGCGAGCGGGTCACCGCCGTCGTGCAACCGCAAAGCGGCGCCGAGATCGATACCGACGAGCTGATCGCGTTCGTCAAACAGCGCATCGGCAGCGTCAAGGCTCCCAAGCAGATCGAAATATGGGCCGACCTGCCGCGCTCCGCCGTCGGAAAGGTCCTCAAGACAGAGATTCGCTCGAGGCTAACCGGCAACTGAACTAGTCCCAAAGTTAGTGAGGAGCCCGCACGCCATGAAACTCGCACTGTACCTGCCGAACTTCCGCGACAAGGTCACCGTCAAGGAACTCGAAGACCTCACCGCGCTCGCCGAGGACCTCGATTTCGACTCGGTCTGGACACTCGACCGGATCATCGTCCCCGAGGTCTCCGACCGCGGAGAAATGCAGTACCCATTTGGCATGATCGACGGGTTCCCTCGTGGTCTGCCGGTGTCGTCGCGAGGCGAGTTCCTTCAGGGAATGCCCTTGATCCCCTGGCTCGCCGCCAAGACGTCGAAGGTCCGGATCGGCATGAGCATCATCGACACGCCGTTCCGCTCGCCCGGCGTCCTCGCCGCGGAGCTGGCCACCATCGACCACCTGTCGAACGGCCGGCTCAACGTTGCCGTCGGGTCGGGCTGGATGCCCGAGGAATTCGCGGCAGCAAGCGCTTCGCACATCTTCCCGAAGCGACACAAGCACGTGCGTGAGTCGATCGAGATCATGCAAGGAATCTGGACGAACGATCTCTTCGAATACCACGGTGAGTTTGCCGACTTCGAGCGCAGCGGGTTCGGCGCGAAGCCGCTGCAGAAGCCGCACCCGCCGATGTTCTTCAGCGGGCTCAAAGACCCGAAGCGCTCGGCGAGCCGGATCGCGAAGTACGGGATGGCGGGCTGGATCGGAATCCAGGACTCTCCGGAAGACATCGCGAAATGGCGCAGCGAAATTCAGCGCGAGCTTGAGGCGCTGGATACCCCCCGTTCGGTCGACGACCTCGAGATCATGAGCATGATCTGGTTCGTCATCACCGATCAGGCCATGGATCAGACGCCGATGGGCAAGGGCACCAACCTGCTGGCGGGAAGCGCGGCGCAGATCACCGACATGCTCAAGCGCTACCGGGAAGCCGGGATGACGATGCCATTGCTTTGGCCGCCGTTCCAGGACGTTCCGGTAGCTAAGACGCTCGACGACCTCAAGCGTCTGAAGGAAGAAATCATGCCCAAGGTCAACGCTATGTGACAAGCCCGGCAGGCGGCGGTCAACCGATCCCCCACATCGAAGTGAGAGGAAAGCAATGTCAGAGCTCGAGGGTAAGCGGGTTTTCGTCACCGGGTCAGGTGCCGGCATCGGCAAGGCGATCGCGGCGCTGTTCACGGAACGCGGCGCCCGGGTCGTGGTCAGCGACATCAACCCGGAAACGGCCAAGCAGTCAGCCGAAGAGATCGGCGCCGCAGGAGTGGCTAACTGCGACGTCACGGACGAGGGCCAGGTACAGGCCGCGGTCCAGCAATCGGTCGACATCCTCGGCGGTCTCGACGTCCTGGTCAACAACGCCGGGATCGAGATCTCCTCGCCGCTGCTCCAGCAGTCAACAGAAAGCTTCGACAAGATCTTCAAGGTCAACGTACGCGGTCCGTTCGTCGCGATGAAGGCGGCAATTCCGCACCTGATCGCCTCGAAGGGCAACATCGTCAACATCGCCTCGATCGCCGGGGTCGGCGGCAGCCCGCTGCTCGGCTCCTACTGCGCGACGAAGGCGGCGCTGATCCAGCTCACCCGGGTCGCGGCGGTGGAGATGCGGGCGGCCGGCGTGCGAGTCAACGCGGTCTGCCCAGGCTTTGCCGACACCGCCATGGTCGCCCGGCTCGTACCTGACTTCGAGGCGGCGACCCAGATCCCGTTCGGCGATCTCGTCGCGATGAAGCAGGGCAGGCTCGGCACTCCGGAGGACATCGCCGAGGTCGCCGCCTTCCTCGCGTCCGACCGGGCGTCGTGGGTCACCGGCAGCCACTACATCCTCGACGGCGGACTGACTGCCTCACTGGTTTAACGCCTGCCGCTGTCAACTCGCCGGGGCCGGGCCGAAGATCACGTTGGCGAAGTCGAGGTCTAGTTCCCGGTAGTGGGCTCGCATCACGTCCGTGGCGGCCTCCGCATCGCGCGCCTCCAGCGCCGCAAGCAGCTTCTCATGCAGCAATCGGTAGGCGGCGGGCGAGACGTTGTTGATCTGGCGCGCCACGATGACGTAGCGCTCCGTCCGAGTCGATATGGCGTCCCTGTACTGAATCAGGACCTGATTATGCGAGCCGCAGTAGACCATCCGGTGAAACGCCCGGTTGACATTCAGCATGCCGCCCACCGCCACAGGAAGCCCGGCGTCTCGCAGGTAGCGGAGCGCTTCCTCCTCGTCTTGGCGAGCGATCAGCTCTCGCGCCTTGGCGAGTTCCTCCGGTGATATCTGCCCGGCCGCGAGCCGCGCCGCGAGAAGATCGAGTTCCCGTCGGACTGTAACTAGCTCGGCAGCCTCCTCGCGGGTGAGGGCCGCGACTACCACGTCCCGATGCGCGTTACGTACGACCAGATGATCTGCCTCAAGTCGCCGGAGGGCTTCGCGCAGGGGAGTGATAGAGACACCCAAGGCTCCCGAGAGCTGTACGTAGTCAACCCGGCTGCCCGGCTTTAGCTTGCCCTGGAGAATCTGATTGCGCATCTCAAGGTAGGCGCCGTCTGCCTTGGTCGTCGCGCCGCGGGCTGGATCGCCGTACGTCACGCAGCGTTACCCCCTTGCCGGATACCGCCAACTTTATATTATAAAGATTCAGGCTGCTAGCGAAGGGACTCGCCAGTGCAGACGAGCACAGACCGGATCCTGACCACGCACACGGGAAGCATCGCCAGGCCCGATGACCTGATCGAGCTGATGCGGGCCCGGGAGAACGGTCAACCGTACGACGGGGAGGCGTTCGAGGCCCGCGCGACGGCGGCCGTCGAGGAGTGCGTCCGCCGCCAGCTCGAGGCCGGACTCGATGTAATCAACGACGGTGAGCAGCGCAAGAGCGGGTTCACCACGTACCTGACCGAGCGGCTCGCCGGGTTCGAGGCGGTCCCCTACGCGCCAGGTGAAACGCTGGGTCACTGGCGGGAAGTGGACGAGTTCCCCGAGTACTACGAGCGCTACTTCAAGACCGCTATGTACGGAGCCATGCTGAGCCCGCCGACGCGGCTGGTGTGCCGTGGACCGGTCAAGTACGTCGGCCAGGAGGCGCTCGCCATCGACCTCGCCAACCTGCGAGCGGCGCTGGCTGGCCAGAACTTCACCGAGGCTTTCGTGTCGGCGGCGTTGCCAACTGCCCTCGCCCAGCACGAGAACGAGTACTACTCCTCGCACGAGGACTTCGTGACCGCGCTCGCCGACGCGACCCGCGAGGAGTACCGGGCCATCATCGACGCCGGCTTCCTGATCCAGCTGGACGACCCGGCCGCGACGAGCCTGTGGGGCTACGCGGATGCCGACCCGGCCGAGCGGGACCGGCGCGTGGCGGAGACCGTCCAGCTGATCAACTACACCCTCCGGGACATCCCCTCGGAGAAGATCCGCTACCACACGTGCTACGGCATCAACCAGGGGCCGCACATCTACGACTTGCGGCTGCGGGACTTCATTGAGCCGATGCTGCGGGTCAACGCCCAGGCGCTCTCGTTCGAGGTCATGAATCCCCGGCATATCCACGACTACCACGCCTTCGAGGACGTCACGCTGCCCGAGGGCAAGGTAATCATTCCGGGCATGCTGAGCAACGGCGCGAACTGGGTCGAGCACCCCGAGCTGATCGCCGAGCTCACGGTGAAGTACGCGGAACTTGTCGGCCGGGAGAACGTGATGCTCGGCAACGACTGCGGCTTCGCCTCGCAGGCCGCCACCCGGGAGATCGACCCGAAGGTGGGCTGGGCCAAGTTCTCGGCCCTGGCCGAGGGCGCCCGGATCGCGTCGCGGCGCCTCTGGCACTGACTCCGGATGTGACTTTCCGGAATTATCCCGAACGTAAGCGGCTGACTCTAGGGGTTCACAGTGCGCGTGATCATCGCCGGCGGCGGCACCGGTGGGCTTGCCACGGCAATCGCCCTCCGGAAGGTTGGCATCGAGCCGCTGGTGCTGGAACAGGCCGCCGCGTTCACCGCGATCGGAGCGGGCCTCGGCCTCTACGCGAATGCGATGAAGGCGCTCACTTATCTCGGGGCCGACGCTTACTGGCGGGAGAACGTAGCGCGTATCGACGTCGCCGAGCAGCGCAACCTCAATGACGACGAGCTGATCACCTCGTCGTCCCTCGATCCGCAAGCGGCTAAATACGGTGAGCACTACTACTGCGGGCACCGTGCCGACCTGCTCAGCAGCCTGCTGGCGCCGCTGCCGCCCGAGTCGGTGCGCACCGGCAGCCGCGTCGTCGCCTTCGAGGACACCGGCCGCGACGTGCGCGTCGAGCTCGCGACTGGCGAGGAAGTACGCGGCGACCTGCTCGTGGGTGCGGATGGACTGCGCTCGCAGACGCGCCAGCAGCTCATGGGCGAGCGGGAGGCCCGGTTCACCGGCGTGGTCGTCTGGCGCGGGCTGATCCCGAGGGAAAAGGTGCCGCAGCGCTACGACGCGAAGATCATGTCCTGGTACGGGCCGCGCCGCCATGTCCTGCTGTATCCGCTCCGGCATGACCAGCATCAGGAAAGCGTCTACAGCCTGAGCGCGTTCGTGCCCGCCACCGAGGTGCGCCGCGAGTCGTGGACGGCCTCCGGTGACCTGGCCGACCTGCACGCGTCCCTAGCAGACTCCTGCCCGGCGATGCACGAGCTCGTCGCCTTGATGGACACGGCGCTGATCACCGGGATCTACTTCCGCGACCCGCTGGAGACCTGGGGGTCGGACCGCGTCGTCCTGCTGGGCGACGCCGCGCATCCAGCGCCGCCCAGCGCCGGTCAGGGGGCTGGTATGGCCCTGGAAGACGCCGTCATGCTCGCCGCCTGCTTGCGGCGGGCCGGCGCCGGGAACGAGCAGGCAGCCGTAAGGGAGTACATGTTCCGCCGCCAGGCGCGTACTACGCGGATGCTCGAGTCGTCCCGGGTGAACTTGCGCAACAGCCAGACCAGCGATCCGGTTCAGATCCGGGCGCGCAACGGCTACGTCCGCGGACTGCGGCAGCTCAGCCCCATGGGCCCGCCCATGCAGGAATGGCTGCTCGCGCACGACCCGGTCGCGGCCGCGCAGCAGTCACCCGCGGAGTTCGAGCAGAACCTGGCTGTTCCAGGCAATCCGATGCGCAGGCCGGAGTCGCGGCGGGCCTTCGACCTGTGGCGCGCGGCGCTGACAAGTGAGCACCGGGCGGCGGGCTGGCTCGGCGAGCGCGAAGGCTACGCCGCTTTCGTGCGAGGCAAGCTGCACCGGGCCGACGTGAACGGGCCGGGTGACAGCGTTGACTGCGACGGGACACCCGCCCTGCAAATCGGGACACCGCCGCGGGGTGACACGCCGGTGGTGCTGCACCTGCACGGCGGCGGCTACGTGATGGGCTCGGCGGAGCTGTCAGCGCCGCTCGCCGCGCGGCTGGCCGAAGCGGCCGGCGGCTGGTCACTCGTTCCCGACTACCGGCTCGCACCTGAGCAACCGTTCCCGGCCGCGCTGGACGATGTCCTGACCGCCTACCGCTGGCTGGCTCGCGAGTACCCGCAGGCTCCGATCCTGGTCAGTGGCGAGTGCGCGGGGGGCGGCTTGGCTCTCAGCCTCGCCATCGCGCTGCGCGACGCGGACAGGGGCGCCACCCGGATGCCCGCCGGGATCCATGTCGTCTCCCCCTTCTGCGACCTCGCACTCTCTGCTGAGCAGCTGAGTGCCGGCACCAGCGATCCGTGGTTCAACCGCATCACGCTCTTGCAGCTTGCCGCCTGCTACATCCACGACACGGACCCAGAGCACGCACCGGTGTCACCGCTGCGGGCGGACCTGTCCGGCCTGCCGCCGCTCCTCATCCAGGCAGCCGAGCCCGAGGCACTGTTTACTAGCGCGAAACGGCTGGCCGATCGGAGCCGCGACGCTGACGTCCAGGTCACGTTCAGCCCGGTCGCGGACAGCGTCCATTCTTTTATCCTGTTCGATTTCCTGCCCGAAACCGACCGCGCGCTAGCGGAGTTCGCCGCATTCGCGCGCGCGTTGCGCGCGTTCTAGTGCCGTAGCAGGCCGGATTCCAATTCATGCGCCAGTAAATTGTCAGGCCGGCCGTCGGCTAGCCATTGGGCCACGCCACTCAGCCCCTCCGCCCAGCGACCGAGGTCGGTGACCTCGGCGTGTGCCGTGATCACCGTCATGAGCTCGGCAACGGCCTCGTCGCTGCGGCCGGCGTCGTTCAGCGTGAGCGCGCGGAAGACGCGAACCGCGTCGGATTCCGGCCACTCCCTCTTGGCCCGGTCGAGGGGCGCCAGCGACTTGTCGTACTGCCCCAGCCAGCGCAGCGTGCTGCCGTACTGGCACAGGCACCGGCGCAGGGTGTCGCCCGCCAGCCCGAGGTCCAGCGCCCGCTCGTAAAGCTCACGCGCCTTCTCCTCCTGGCCGGCGGTGTCATACGCCCCGGCCAGCTCGTACACCAGCACGGGATGGCCGGGATGCCCGGCCAGCAGGGACTCGAAGTAGGCGATCGTGGGTCCCATGTTGGCGCGGTCCCGCTGCGCGTAGCCGCGCCTGATCGCCTCCTCGAGTTCCGGGGTGAGCCCGGGTCTGGCGTCGGAGGGCTGTGTCGTCATGGCGGCGGCTCCTAACTGATCGAATGTGGCTGCCAGCCGTGCATAGTATGCGAGCCGCGGACATCGGCGGCGGCCTGATGGAGACACAGGCGAGAGATGGCTGATCGCAGGCCGCCCAAGGTCGTCGCCGACCAGCCCGGCACCCGGGCCGTCCCGTACCGGTTCTAGCGCCAACCGCTGCTCGGCAAGCTCGGCGGCTCAGCGAGGAGGACGCGCGGCGCCCCTCGTCCCGAGCGGGACTCGGCTGAACCGGCACGAGTGTTCGGCCTCGCCGACCGGGGACGTGTCGCCGCCGGGCAGCGCGCGGACCTGGTCCTCGTGTCCGGTGACCCGTTGACGGACATCACC
>NZ_JBARCR010000916.1:0-3691 GCF_049794275.1 Trebonia sp. | reverse complement strand
CATCGGCCTCGACCAGGTTCGTCATCACCCTCGGCACCTCGTTGAGCTCGACGTACGCGAGCACGTAGGGTACCGCGCCGGCGTACGCGCCCTCGCCGCGGTGGTTGACGGTGTAGCTGTAGACGTGGCCCCGGCCCGACGCCTCGAACCACTCGGTGCGCAGGCTCGCGCACTCCGGGCAGAGCGCGCGCGGGTACCAGATCACGCTGCCGCAGTCGAGGCAGCGCTTGAGCAGCAGGCGGCCCTGCGCGGTCGCGTCCCAGAACTGCCTGGTCTCCGGGTTGACCCCGGGCGCGGGCGCCGGCAGTTCGGTGCTCATGCGTCCTCCCGTCCGAGAATGAGTGTCGCGGCGGCCGACCGGGTGCCGAGCGACCCGCCGTTGCCGTGCGCGAGCGCGATCTCGCAGTCGGGCACCTGCACCGGGCCGTTTGCCTCGCCGCGCAGCTGCCGGACCGCCTCGATCACCTTGGTCATCCCGCCGCGGTTCACCGGATGGTTGTTGCACAGCCCGCCGCCGTCGGTGTTGAACGGGAGCCTGCCGTGCGGTGCCTGCAGCGACCCGTCGGCCACGAACGCGCCGCCCTTACCCTTCTCGCAGAACCCCAGGTCCTCGATCGTCTGCAGGACCGTGATCGTGAACGAGTCGTAGATCGACACGTAGTCGATGTCGGCTTGTGTCACTCCCGCCTCCTCGAACGCCCGCGGCCCGGACCACACGGCGCCGGTGTAGGTCAGGTCGATGCGGCCGTTGTCCGCGAGCTTCGGCGACTCGCCGTGGCCCAGCACCTTGACTGTCTGCCTGCGCAGCTCCCTGGCCACCTCCGGCGACACCACGACGAGCGCGCCACCGCCGTCGCTGACCACGCAGCAGTCAAGCCGGTGCAGCGGGTCGCTGATCATCGGCGACTCCAGCACCTCCTCGACCGTCACCGGGTTGGGCAGCATCGCGCGGGGATTGTGCCGCGCGTGCTGCGACGCCGCCACCTTGATGGCGGCAAGCTGGGCGCTGGTCGTGCCGTAGTCGTACATGTGCCGCCGCGCCGCCAGCGCGTACATCGACACCGTGGTCGGGCCGAACGGCAGCTCGAACCCCGCCTCCGGCGCCAGCGACGACGCCGAGGGCCGCGGCACCGGCCGGGACCGGGGCAGCCCGCCCAGCGTGATGAGGGCGACCTCGCATTTTCCCTCGGCGATGGCCGCCGCGGCGTGGCCGACGTGAACCAGGTAGGACGAGCCGCCGGTCTCCGTGGAGTCCAGGTAGCGGAGCCGCTTCAGCCCGAGGTAGTCGGCCATCGAGAGCGGCCCGAACCCCGGTGCGTCGCCGGCGCAGAAGTACGCGTCGACGTCGCTCAGCGACAGGCCGGCGTCGGCCACCGCGCCGAGTGCCACCTCCGCGTGCACCTGGGCGACCGACTTGTCGGGGATCTTCCTGTCCGGGTGCTCGTAGGCGCCGGCGATGTGCGCCTTGCCGCGTATGGTCACGGGCCAACCCGGGCGGCGAGGCTCTCGGCGGTGACGTTCTCTTCCTCGGTGATCTGCTTGATGACGAAGTCATAAGTGCCGTGCTTGACGCCGGCGTCGTCGACCGTGCAGGGCACGAGCAATGCGGGGTGGTAGTACTCGTCGTCGGTATTGCCCGGCTCACCCTCGAAGTAGAGCTGGGTGGTGACGGGCCTGCTGACCGCCTGCAGTTTGACGTGGATGTGCCTGGCGTTCCGCGGCTGGTAGTAGCCGGGGATGACGGTGGTGACCTCGTACCGGCCCGCCTCGTCGGTCACGACGTAGCCGGTGTACCGGTAGCCGACCATGTCGTAGTTCCCGTACAGGTCGGATGACCAGAAGTTCACGACCGCGCCGGGGATAGGCGTGCCCCTCTCGTTCAGGACCCGGCCGCTGAGGATGACTCCCGGCTTGTCGCCGGGTTCCAGCAGGCTGGACCGCTGCGGGGCGCCCAGCCGGAAGAACGGCCCCTCGATCTCCTGCGGAGTCTGCTGTAGCTCGCCAGGCCCCGGTGGCGGCGTTTCCCGCACGCCTGGAGTCTTGCCTGCCATCACGCCTGGTTCGCCGCGATCCGGCTTGTCGCCAGCCCTGGCCTGCTCTCCCACTGTCACTGTGACCCCTCCTCGGCATCACTGGGCTCATCGCGATCTGTGCCCTGTATCGAGTGCAACTCGTTATCGGCTCCATGGCGTCGTCGCGAACCCCAAATACGTTCCGACGCGATTTGTGCGCCCGCGACCAGGGAGCCGAATTTCGCCCACACGACTTCCGGCTGCGTGCGCCTGATCGCGGACGTCTGGGCGAACCCGCAGTCGGCGCCGCCGATGACGTTTTCCGGGCCGATGATCCCGGCGAACCGCTCGAGCCGCTGGGCTACCAGCCGCGGGTGCTCGACCGTGGTCGTGTGATGGGTGATGACACCGGGGATGAGGATCTTGCCGTCCGGGAGCTTCGTCCGCTCCCACACCTCCCACTCCCACTCGTGCCTCGGGTTCGCGGCCTCGATGGAGTAGGCGCCGGCGTTCACCTGCAAGATGAGGCCGGTGAGCGCCTCGAGCGGCGCGTCCGCGACGTGCGGGACGTGCCAGCTGCCGAAGCAGACGTGGTAGCGGATCCGGTCTTCCGGGATCCCGGCGAGCGCGTGGTTGAGCGCGTCGACCCGCAGCTGCGCCCAGCGCCGGTAGGCCTCCTCTCCCTGCTGGATGAGGTGGTCGTACATGTTGGCCAGCACGGCGTCGTCCACCTGAAGGATGAAGCCGGCCTGGTGGATCGCGAGGTACTCCTGCCGCAGCGCGTCGGCGATCGCGTAGACGTACTCTTCCTCGGTCTTGTAGTACTCGTTCACGCCGTTGTAGGCCGTGCTCGCCGGCGCGACGCTCGTGCAGAACACCTCGCGGTCCTGGTGACCGGCCGTCGCCGCCTTCAGGTTGGCCAGGTCGCGGGCGATGAAGTCGTGGCCGGTGTACTCGACCGGGCCGACGCAGACCTGCGTGGGGGCGCCGGTCAGCGCGAGCGGCATCTCCGGGTTGTCCGTGAAGAAGTCCTTGAACCGTTCCCTGTCCCTGCCGAGCCAGTCCAGCGGCTTGAGCTGGTCCTGGCGGATCTCGAAGCCGCTGATCCGGTCCAGCGCGTACCCCGACCAGCCCGACTTGCCGAACTCGCCGTCGTTCACCACGTCGAGCCCGACGTCCCACTCCCTGGCTACCACGCCGACGACCGCTTCGGTCAGCGCGCGCTCGTAGCCGGCCCGCGCCTCGGCGTCAGCATCCGCCGCCGGCGCCTCGATCAGCGCGGCCGGGCGGATCAGGCTGCCCGTGTGCGTGGTCAGAAACCTTGTCTCGCTGCGTTGCACGGAGTTCCTTCCTCTTTTCGTTAAGTATCACGGCCACGCCGCTGGCAGGTCGGTAGCCCGGACCACCCAGCCGCGTTCCAGCGCGTCGAGCCGGTCGGCCAGGCCGACCGAGGCGAGTACCTGCCTGGCGTCCTCTCCAGGCCTGCGCGGTGGATGGCCTGCCAGCGCCGGGGTGTCGGACAGCCGCGGCGAGACGCCCGGCATCGTGCAGCTCCCGACACCCGCCACGTCCTGGCTCACGCTCAGCCCGCGCGCGCGGACCACCGCGTCGGTCATCAGGTCGGCGATCGGCACGATGACGTGCGCGGCGACGCCGGCGCCTGCCAGCCGGGCGACCAG
>NZ_JBARCR010000915.1:0-2490 GCF_049794275.1 Trebonia sp. | reverse complement strand
GGCAGGACGTCCGCGCGGCCGACCCGCTCCGCCACGGCCAGCGCCAGCCGCCAGGCGACGCACAGCCCGAGCAGCAGCCCGGCGAGCAGCGCGTCCCCCAGCCAGTCCGGCTCGCCGAGCCACTCCCCCGGGCCGACCCCGACGACCACGTCACCGGCACCCTGGCCGACGCTCCCGCTGCCGCTGATCTCCCTCGGCCTGTAGGAACCGGGGTCCCAGGGGAACCACGGGCCCGTTCCGAATGATTCTTACCGACCGAAAGACCGGGGGTCGTTACGCGCAGCCCGTCGCGGTCACCAGCGGCGGCGGGGATGTGGGCGTACGCGAGGTCGCGGCGACTTATCATGTGCCGATCTCCAATACGGCGGCTGGCATGATGCTGCTGGAGCCTGCGGGGTAGAAAAATCACTTCCCGGTACGCAACACTTTGCTTATTCCGTCCCCACTTCAAGGCCGAGGTGTGAGGTTAAGCGTGCCATTCCAGGAAGATGCGCCGCGTTTGGTCCCTGTCGATGATTTCGTCAGGGACGAGCTGTACCCGGGGTACAAGCAGCCCTTCGGCGGCCAGCCGTTCGTCGCCGGGCCGGTGCGCCCGTTCAGCCGGGCGGACAACGCCCGCTACTGGCTGCGTGACTCGCTGCACTTCAGCGAGGGCATGGTGCCGGCCTCCATCGCCACCCTCGACGACGCGCAGACCTGGGGTGCCCAGCTCGGCGCGGAGATCGTCGGGGTGCCGCCGACCCGTGGGTCGGTCAACCGGCTGGCCGGGACGCACGTGTACATCGGCACCATCGACGTGGACACCGAGTGGCAGGTGCAGGCCCGCGCGGCGCGGTTCGGCCAGTACGTGACCCCGATCCTGCGCGACTTCGACAGCTACTGGGCCATGCGCGCGGGCGAGCTGCAGGCGGCCTACGACCACCTCGACAACCTGGACCTTTCCGCGATGGATCCGGCCGCGGTGTGGACTTCCTTGAAGGACGCGTACGCGTTCCACCGCAGGGCGTGGTTCATCCACTTCGAGGTGATGTACGTCCTGACCGCCAACTACCTGGCGTTCTACGCGCTGGCCGAGGAGATCGGGCTGGCCGGGTCGGCCGTCTCCGGTTTCCTGGCCGGGCAACAGACGTTCTACAGCAAGACCGACGAGGAGCTGTGGCGGCTCGCCGGCCGGGCGCGCGAGCTCGAGGTCACCGGGCCGCTGCTGCACGCCTCGCCGGCCGCTATGCGGGCCGAGCTCTCGGCGCTGCCGCACGGCGCTGGCTGGCTGGACGAGTTCGACGCGTTCCTGGAGGTCTACGGCCAGCGGACCGAGGAGACCTGCCGGATCGACACGCCGTCGTGGATCGAGGACCCGTCGGCGCCGCTGTACGCGATCGGCACGTTCCTGTCCAAGCCGACCGGGTTCGACTTCTTCGCCGCGCGCCAGCAGGCCATCGCGGTACGCGATGAGCAGATCGAGGCCGCGCGCCGGTCGATCAACGGCGCGGACCTCGCGCGCTTCAACGAGGCGCTGGCCGGCAACCAGGCGGCCAACTTCGCCTGGTGGAACGAGGAGCACAACTACCTCATCGACCGCCGCGCCGCCATCCCGGTGCGCCGCGCCACGCTGGAACTCGGGGCGCGGCTCGCCGCCGACGGGCGGATCGAGCGGCCAGAAGACATGTTCTTCCTGTTCAAGGAGGAGCTGTACGGGCTCATGGAGGGCGGCGTCACGGCGGCCGGCGCAACGTGGAAGGACCTGGCCGCGATGGTCCCGGACCGGCGGGCCTACTTCGAGGACTGGAAGCGCCGGGGCCCTGAGCTGCCGACCATGCTCGGCACGATCCCGGACACGGTGCCCGACCCGATCATGGTCGAGGTGTTCGGGCTGTCCGGGCGGTTCCTCGAGGCGCTCAGGGGCGGCGCGGACCGGGGCGGGGTCGCCGAGATCCGGGGCTTCCCCGCCGCCAAGGGGATTGTCGAGGGCACCGCGCGGGTCATCACGACGGTGGCGGACATCCACCTCGTCCAGCCGGGCGACATCCTGGTCTGCGGCGGCACGACTACGGAGTGGACGCCTGTCTTCGGGATCATCGCGGCGTGCGTGTGCGACACCGGCGGCTCCCTGACGCACGCCGCCATCGTCAGCCGGGAGTACGGCATCCCGTGCGTCGTCGGCACGGCGGTGGCGACCCAGGCGATCAAGACCGGCGACCGGGTGCGGGTGGACGGCCGGGCCGGCACGGTGCAGGTCCTCGCGAGCGGCCAGTGATCCTGGACCTCGGCGACATCCGGGCCGCGGACGCCCCGCGGGTGGGGCCGAAGATGGCGCGGCTCGGGGAGCTGGCTGCCGCGGGATGGCGGGTTCCCGATGGGTACGCGGTCACCGCGGACGCGCTCGCTGACTGGCTGCCGGCCGCGGCGCAAGCCGAGCTCGATGGATTGCTCAGCTCGCTGATCCCGGCGCAGGCGGCGGGCGACCCTGGTGCCCTGGCCGGGATCTCGGCG
>NZ_JBARCR010000914.1:0-1686 GCF_049794275.1 Trebonia sp. | reverse complement strand
CGCCCGGCGGCGGCCAACGGGACGGCCCCTGACGAGGCGGCCCCTAACGGCACGCCTGCCGCCGAGCCGCCGCCGGAACTGCAGGCGGGCAGCGTCCCGCGCTGGCTGCAGACCTCGGCCGCCTGGTCCTGGCGGCTGCTGCTGCTCGCGGCCGCGCTGTACGTCGCGGCGCGGGTGGCCGCGCTGCTGTACATCGTCGTCGTGCCGTGCGCGGCCGCCATCCTGCTCACCGCGCTGCTGCAGCCGCTGACCGCCCCGCTCCGCCGGCGCGGGATGTCCCCGCTGGCCGCCACCTGGTGCATCCTGCTGCTCGCCATCGTGCTGCTCGGCGGCGCCGGGTGGCTGGTGACCACCAGGGTCCAGGCCGACTACCCCAGCCTCGTCACCCAGTTCAAGCACACCACCACGCAGGTCCAGGCCTGGCTGGCCGGACCGCCGTTCCACCTGCATACCGGCAGCCTCCAGCAGTTGTCGAACGACGTGGTGAAGTACCTCAGCCAGCACAAGTCGGCGGTCGAGGGCACCGTGGTGACCGGCAGCAGGATCGTGGTGGAGCTGCTGGCCGGCGTGGTGCTGTGCTTCTTCGTCTCGTTCTTCCTGATCAAGGACGGGACGAGGATCTGGCAGTGGCTGACCAGCCGGTTCCAGACGGAACGCAGGCGTCGCGCCAACCTGGCCGGGGCCGCCGCCTGGCAGGCGGTCGTGTACTACGTCCGCGGCACGGTCGCGGTGGCCGCGATTCACGCCGTGGTGATAGGCGTCACGCTGACGATCATCGGCGCGCCGCTGGTCGCGCCGCTGGCGCTGTTCATGTTCCTCGCGGCGTTCGTGCCGCTGCTCGGCGTGCTCGTGGCGGGCGCCGTCGCGCTCCTGGTGGTGCTCGCCACCAAGGGCTGGATCGCCGCGATCATCGTGCTCATCGTCATGGTCGTGATGAACCAGCTGGAGGGCCACCTGCTGCAGCCGCAGGTCGTCGGGAAGATGGTGCGGCTGCATCCGCTCGCGGTGATCCTCGTGCTGGCCGTGGGCGCCGTGGTGGCGGGCATCGCGGGCGCCGTCGTGGCCGTGCCGATCACGGCCGCGATAACACGCGCGGCGCGGGCGCTGCGTGACGACCACGGCCCGGGGTAGGGTCGCGTACGCTCTGGGGTGTGGAAGTGCTGATCACCCGGCTGGACCCGGACGTGCCGCTGCCGTCGTACGCGCGGCAGGACGACGCGGGCGCTGACCTGGTCTGCGCCGGGGACGTCGACCTCGCGCCCGGCCAGCGCGCCGTGGTCGGCACCGGGATAGCCATCGCCCTGCCAGCCGGGTACGCGGCGTTCGTGCACCCGCGCTCGGGGCTAGCCGCTCGGCACGGGGTGACGCTGGTCAACGCGCCGGGCACGATCGACGCGGGCTACCGCGGCGAGATCAAGGTGGTCCTGCTGAACACCGACCCGGTCACGCCGGTCTCGTTCCGGCGCGGCGACAGGATCGCCCAGCTGGTGGTGCAGCGCGTGGAGCGGGCCGCCTTCCGCGAGGTGGCCGCCCTGCCCGATTCGGCCAGGGGCGACAATGGTTTCGGCTCGACCGGTGGTCACGCGGGCGGTCTCGCCGCCGGCGTGACCACGGGGTGAGAACGGAGGAGAGATGCCAGTGTTCGGTCGGCGCCGCGGCGCCGGTGACCGCGACGCGGTAGGGGAG
>NZ_JBARCR010000913.1:0-6791 GCF_049794275.1 Trebonia sp. | reverse complement strand
CACGTGTTCAACTTCGGCGGCGCCGACACGTCGTTCCCGCTGTTCGTGTTCGTCTTCCTGGTCGCGCTCGGCATCGACTACAACATCTTCCTGATGACGCGGGTGCGCGAAGAAGCGCAGCGGCACGGGCCCCGCACTGGCGCGCTGACCGGCCTGGCAGCGACCGGCGGCGTGATCACCTCGGCGGGCTGCGTGCTGGCCGGCACGTTCGCGGTGCTCGGCACGCTGCCGGTCACGTTCCTGACCGAGCTGGGCTTCGCGGTGGCGTTCGGGGTGCTGCTCGACACGATCGTTGTCCGCTCGGTGCTCGTGACGGCGCTGAACCTGGACCTGGGCCGGTGGGTCTGGTGGCCGAGCCACCTGGCCCGCCAGCCGGCGCCGGAGGCGGAAACCCTGACCGGAGAGCCGGCCGGGGTCCCGTAGGCGCGGGCCGCGCGCTGTGGGATGCGGGCGCCGCGGGGGCGCCCGCATCCCAGCGTCAGCCAGCGACGTCGACGACGATCACGGTGGTGTTGTCGTGCCCGCCCGCTTCGTCGGCCGCGGCCACCAGCGTCGCGGCCGCCTGCTGCGGGTCGCCGGCGAGCAGCAGCGGCAGGATCTCCTCGTCCGTCAGCTCGCCGGTCAGGCCGTCGGAGCACACCAGGTAGCGATCGCCGGCGAGGGGCGGCAGCAGCCAGTGATCCGGCCGCACCACGAAATCGCTGCCCAGGGCGCGGGTGACGATGTTGCGCCGCGGGTGGATGCGCGCCTGCTCCGGCGTGATCGCGCCCGACAGGACCAGTTCCTGCACCTCTGAATGGTCCACGGTGAGCTGGCTGAACTGATCGCCCGCCAGCCGGTAGACGCGCGAGTCGCCGACGTTGAACACCATCACCTGGGAGCCGGCCTGCGTGACCAGGGACGCCAGGCCCGTGACGGTCGTGCCCATGCGGTGCGCCTCGTCGCGCCCGATGACCGCGCGGTTGGCCTCGTCGAGCGCTGCGAGCACCGCGTCCACCGACAGCGGGCCGCCGCGCGCGTACCGCGCCAGCACGTCGATCGCGACCGCGCTCGCCACTTCGCCGGCGTCATGCCCGCCCATCCCGTCGGCCACCGCGAAGATCGGCGGCGCGGCGAGATAACTATCTTCGTTGACCCGGCGGACGCGGCCGGTGGAGGTGGCGGCGCCATGAAAGAACCGGGTCATTGCCGCAGTATGACAGAGGACTTGAACCTTTGCGCAACCAAAGTCCGTGGAGAATGGTGGCTGGCCGGGAGGCGGCTCCGTACGTTCCGAATAAAAGAAAGAAGGGCACGCATGCCAGAGCCGGGTGACGCACTGCAGAAACTCGGCTTTCTGACCATCGGCCTGTTCGACGGCCACAATCCTCGCCTGGGACACGAGGTCACGCTCGACATGATCTCGCTCGGGGAACGGCTCGGTTTTGACAGCGCGTGGGTGCGGCACCGGCACCTGCAGTTCGGCATCTCCTCGCCGGTCGCCGTGCTCGCGGCCGCGGCGCAGCGCACGTCGCGGATCGAGCTCGGCACCGCGGTGATCCCGCTCGGCTGGGAGAACCCGCTGCGGCTCGCGGAGGACCTGGCCACCGTGGACGTACTGTCCGGCGGGCGGCTCAACCCCGGGGTGAGCACCGGGGCGCCGCGGCACTGGGACGACGTGCGCGGCGCGCTGTACCCCGGCTCCGGCGAGGCTGAGGACTTCTCCTACGAGCGCGTGGCGCGGCTGCTGCGGTTCGTCGCCGGGGAACCGGCCGTGACGTTCCTCGGGACCGAGGGGTTCGAGCAGTTCTCCGACCGGGTGGAGCCGCACTCACCGGGACTGCGGTCCCGGATGTGGTACGGCGGCGCTTCACTCGCGTCGGCACGGTGGGCCGGGGAGCACGCGATGAACTTCCTCACGTCGAGCGTGGTCCGGGCCGAAGAGCCGGAGGACTTCGCCGCGGTGCAGCTGTCGCATATCCGGGCGTTCCGCGAAGCGCACCCGGCGGGGCAAGCGGCGCGGGTGTCGCAGGGGCTCGTCGTCATCCCGACCGACAGCGCGACGGCGGCGCAGCGTGCCAAGTACGCGGCGTACGTCGCGGCGCGGACACCTCGCACGGCCGCGCCTCTCGGGCCGGAGCGGATGATGTTCGCGCGGGACCTGATCGGCTCGTCGGGGGAGATAGCGGATTCCCTGTACGCGCACGCCGCGTTCCGCGAGGTAACCGAGGTGGCGTTCGCGCTGCCGTTCACCCTCGAGTGGGACGATTACACGCAGATCCTCACCGACATCGCGGAAAAGCTGGGGCCTGCCCTCGGCTGGCAGCCGCGGTCCTGGTTACCGGAGGTGCGCGGGTGCCGCGGCTGCTCGTTGTCCACCACACGTCCTCGCCCGCGCTGCGGGCGATGCTCGAATCTGTCGTGGCGGGCGCGCGTGACCCGGAGCTCGCCGAGGCGGGGATCGACGTCGTGGTCTCCCCGGCGCTGGCCGCGACCGTTCCCGACGTGCTGGCCGCGGACGCGTTCGTGCTCGGCACGCCGGCGAACATCGGCTACATGTCCGGCGCGCTCAAGCATTTCTTCGACCAGGTCTACTACCCGTGCCTCGACGCCAAGGCCGGGGCGCCCTACGGGCTCTACGTGCACGGGGCCAGCGACACCACGGGCGCGGTGCGCGCGGTGACATCCATCGCGTCCGGGCTCGGCTGGGCGGAAGTGGTCAGCCCGGTCGTGGCGATCGGGCCGGTGGGCAAGGACGTGGAACGACAGTGTTACGAGCTTGGCGCGACGGTAGCCGCGAACCTCGCGGGCTTACCCTCGGGGTTAGCTCGGGGGCCACGTCGGCGGCGCGCTCAGCACCTCGGCTGGGTCGTGACCCAGGTCGTGCAGCAGCACGATGGCGGCGTTCCGGCCCGGCGCGCCGGTGATCGAGCCGCCGGGGTGGGTGGTCGCGCCGGTCTGGTACAGGCCGGGGATCGGCATCCGGTGCGACGCCCAGCCCGGCACCGGGCGCAGCGCCCCGGATTGCGCCACGCCGCGGTCGCCGCCGTGGAACGCGCCGTGCACCATATGCAGGTTCAGCTGCTCGTAGTCCGCGGGCGACTTGACGAGCCGCGCGTCGATGACGTCGTCGGTGAACTCGGGGGCGAACCTCCGCAGGTGGTCAAGCTGGCGAGCCGCATGCTCCTGCTTGACCGCGTCCCAGCCGGGCAGGCCGGGCGGTCCGGGCAGCTCGTAGACCTGCTGGCTGAGCAGCTTGACGGTGTGCTTCCCCTGTGGCGCCCGGCTCGGATCCGCCAGGGTCGGCGTCGCCACCAGCAGCCAGGGCACGTCCGTGACGAACCGGCCCGCCCGCAGGTCCTGGCCCAGCCGGATGATGTCCTCAGGCCACCCGGTGGTCCCGGCCGACACGGCGGTGTGCCTGCCGCCGTCGTTGCTCAGGAACACCGGCGGCGCGCTGGTCGCCAGGTAGACGCCGAACCCGGGGATGCCGACGTCGTAGGTATCCACCGAGTAGTGGAACTCCTCCGGCCACGACGCGGCCGGCGCCATGTCCCGCAGCTGGGTGACGTGAATGGTGGACAGCACCGCCCTGGCCGCCCGGTACTGCCGGCCGCCGGCCGTCTCCACCCCGGTGCAACGGCCGCCGTCCGCGCCGCCCGCGCCGTCGAGCAGCAGCCGGGTGACGCGCTCCCCGCAGCGCACCGTGCCGCCGTGGTCTTCCAGGTACCTGGTCAGCGCGGAGACGAGCTGGCCTGAGCCGCCGGCGATGATCGACCAGCTGCGCTGCTGACGGCCGAAGATCAGCGAGTAGGCGAGCACGCCAGAGCCGGGCGCGTCGACCGCCTGGTTGGTCTGGAAGGCCATCCAGAGCATGAACGCCTGGACCCGCCGGTCCCTGAACTCGTGCCTGATCACGTCCCACGCGGACAGCTGGCGGCGGCGCTGCCACACCCTTCCCCGCGGATGTTCGGCGAGCCTCGCATCGAGCGAAGGGCCGAAGCCCACCGGGGTGAACTGTGACCCGCTGAACGCCGACTTCACCTCGTCGTACTCGTCGAGCAGCCGCTGGTACGCGGCGGCGTCGGCCTTATCGAAGCGGGCGATCTCCGCCACGGTGCGGTCCCTGTCGAGCCACATGGTGAGCTGCTCGCCGTCGGGGAACGCCACGTGCGCGACCGGGTCGGGGTCGATGTAGCGCAGCCCGTAGTGCGAGATCAGCCCGAGCTCGTCGCCGGTCAGCAGCGGGTTGACCCGGATCAGCGTGTGGCCGGTCGCGCACGTGTCGATGCCGTAGCCGGGCAGCAGGAGCTCTTCTGTGGTGCAGCCGCCGCCGGGCACCGGCCGCGCGTCGAGCACCAGGCACCGGTACCCCGCCTTCGCTAGATAGCAGGCGGCGATCAGGCTGTTGTGCCCGGCGCCCGCAACCACGAAGTCCGCATCGGCGTCCATACTCTGATTGTTTCCGCGCCGACCGGGGCGCCTTAGCCGGGTGCCATTTCTTGACCGAATTGTCACCATAGGTCCGTAACACACCTGGTTACCGCCTTGCTACGCTCGCCCCGGCCACATCACACGGACGGGGAATCCGGATGCACGGCACCAGACTCGCGGTACTGACCATGTCCGCTATCGCGGTCGGCGTCCTCGCCGGCTGCAGCAGTTCGACCAGCTCGGCCAGCGGAGCCGCCACCCAGAGCGCCCCGGCATCGGGCAGCGCCAGCAGCACGCCGCCGGCGTCGGCCGCGACGCCAGCGGTGGCGTTCGCGCCAATCGTGGAACCGTTCGACCCCGGCCATCCGGCCCGTGCCGTCACCACCCCGGCGAGCTGCGGCAGCCTGGGCACCACCCTCGCCATCGAGAAGTGCTACGAGGACAAGGCTGAGACCTGGGACGCGCAGATCGACCTGGTACAGCAGAACCGGTACCAGAGCGCCTCTTTGGCCCAGCAGACTGCCATCGGCGACGACGACACCGCGTGGCTCGAAGCCAGGCAGACGGTCTGTGCCAGGGCGTACCAGACGAGCGGCACCATCGACGGGATCAACATCGCGGCCTGCCTGCTCGACGAGAGCACCGCCAGGCTGCTCGGCCTGCGGGGCACGGTTCCGCCCGAGGCGGTACTCAAGTCCACCGACAGCACCAGCCTCAGCGATGTGGCCTGGTACACCACGCCCGAAGGCTCCAGGATCGGCCTGATCGACACGCAGGGCGACTCTACCGGTGGCGTCATCATGGCCTGGGTGGTCATCGGCGGCTGGCAGGGCTTCGTGGTCAACCCGGCCCAGTTCTTCTTCAGCGACGGCGCCTTCACCGACAAGGGGGTCCTCCAGCCCCCCGCCGCCGCCACCGGTTACCGGGTGGCGGCCGGCGCCCAGTACCAGTTCACCGTCGACTACAGCCACCTCAGCTCCGACCCGAACTCGGCTAAGGGCAGCGGCGGCTTCGTCTACGCGCCTGGCAACCCGGTCGCCGTCTGGCGGTAGTGACGCGACGACAACGCGGTAATGACCCGGTAATGACGCGGCAATACGGGGATTGCGGCCACTGGCCGGCCTGTGGTCCGCTGATAGGGCGACGACGCCCTGTCGCCTGACGGCGGGAGGAACACACATGAAGGTCAGCCTGTTTGAGCAGGTGCCATACCGCTACATTCCTTACGACTACGGGGACCATAACAGCTCGGTCGTGACCGCGCCGTACGAGGTCGTCGACCCGGACCGCATGCACGAATCGATCTTCTCCGCGTACGCCGAACTGCTGCACGGGGTGCGGTCCGGCTTCGACGGCATCGTGATGACCGAGCACAGCCAGTCCTCGTACGACGTCTCGCCGAACCCGACCCTGCTCGCCTCGGCCGTGGCCTGCGCGGCGCAGGCCGAGGGCTTCGACCCGGCGATCGCGATACTCGGCCGCTCGCTCGGCAAGACCCGCGAGCCGCTGAAGATCGCCGAGGAGTACGCGCTGCTCGACTGCATCAGCGGCGGCCGGCTGATCGCCGGCTTCCCCGTCGGGCTCAGCTACGACGCGAACCTCAACGCCTCCCTCCCCGCGATCGAGACCCGCGACCGCGCCCGCGAGCATCGCGAGCTGATCCTCAAGGCGTGGACCTCGCCCCGCCCCTTCCCCTGGAACGGCCGCTTCGAGAAGTACGGCGCGGTGAACATCTGGCCGCGGCCCATCCAGCAGCCGCACCCGCCGGTCTGGATCCCCGGCACCGGCTCACCGGGAACGTTGCGGGACATCCTCAGCAACGACTACGCGTTCGTGTACCTGAGCTGGGACGGCCCGAAGCTCGTCGGGCGCCACGTGTTCGACCGCTACTGGACCATGGCGGAGGAGATGGGCCGGGACCGCAACCCGTACCGGCTGGCCTTCCTCCAGGTGGTCGCCGTCGCCGAGACCGACGAGCGAGCGGAGCAGGAGTACGCCAGCCACCTCATGTCGCTGTACCACTCCGGCCTCGGCGCGATTCCTGGCACCGCCATGGCAGTGCCCGGCTACGCCGAGCCCGCCGCCATCGAGGCCATGCTGCGGGGCGGGGGACCCGACGGGATGCTCGCGCGGATGCGGACCGCGACCTTCAAGGACATCGTCGACAGCCAGGTCGCGATCGTCGGCAGCCCGGCGACGGTCGCCGACCAGCTCGAGGCGTTCGTCCGCGAGTTCCGGATCGGCAACCTGCTGGTGATGCTGCAGAACGGCTCGATGCCGCGCGCGCTGACCGAGAAGAACATCTCGCTGTTCACCGCGGAGGTGCTGCCGCGGCTGCGGCCGATCTGGGACGACGAGGGCTGGCAGCACCACTGGTG
>NZ_JBARCR010000912.1:0-9390 GCF_049794275.1 Trebonia sp. | reverse complement strand
CGGCTGCAAAGTGCCGCGGAGGCTGCAAAGTGCCTCTGACCACACCCGCCACCTCCGTTTGCCTTATGCGCGAAATGACCACTTTCGGCGTCGTTTCAGGCCTGAAAGTGGTCATTTCATGCACAAGGTGAACAGAAGGGGCTGACGTGACTGACGGTAGATCCTGCATTGCGTGACTAGTGAAGAGCCATCGTGTTACCGGTCGCCCAGGTGCTGGTGTGACTAGCGGGAGGTGCTCCCCGCCGGCCGAGCGCGGAGAGAAAACCGGTGGCCTGGGGCGCGGGGCGGCTTCTAGGGTGGGGACGTGATCCCTACAACGCATCTGCTGGCGTTTACTGTTACCGCGTTCGTGCTGATCGCGATTCCCGGGCCGAGCGTGCTGTTCACGGTCAGCCGGGCGATCACGCTCGGGCGCGGCGCCGGGGTGGCCACCGTGGCCGGCAATACCGTCGGCGCGTTCACGCAGGTGGTGGCGGTCGCGTTCGGGATCGGCCCGCTCGTCGAGCGGTCCGTCGCCCTGTTCACCGTGCTCAAGCTGGCCGGGGCGGCGTACCTGGTCTTCCTCGGCGTGCAGGCGATCAGGCATCGCCAGTCGCTGGCCGAAGCGCTCGGCGCCACGATCGAACAGAAGACCACGACCAGGATCGTGATCGACGGATTTACGGTCGGGGTGACCAACCCCAAGGTGATCGTGTTCTTCGCCGCGATGCTGCCGCAGTTCGTCGACCGCCAGGGCGGCAACGTGCCCGTGCAGATCATCGCGCTCGGCGCGATCTTCGCCGGCATCGCGCTGATCAGCGACAGCACGTGGGCGCTGGCGGCCGGGACGGTCCGCAACTGGCTAGGCCGGTCGCAGCAGCGGCTTGAGCTCATCGGCGGCATCGGCGGCCTGGCGATGATCGGCATCGGCGCCCGGCTGGCGCTCACCGGCCGCAACAACTGAGCCTGGACGGCGGCGAGAGAGTTCAGGCGTGCGCTGACTCGTGGTGGATGCGGCCTTCGGTGTCGGTGAGGGCGTGGCCGGTGCCGCCCCAGCGGAGCTGGATCAGCTCGGCCGCGATCGACACGGCGGTTTCCTCCGGGGTGCGGGCGCCCAGGTCAAGCCCGATCGGCGAGCGCAGCCGCGCGAGTTCCGCCTCGGTCATCCCGACGGCGCGCAGCCGCTCCAGGCGGTCTTCGTGGGTGCGCCGCGAGCCCATTGCGCCGATGTACCCGGCCGGGGTACGCAGCGCTACCTCCAGGACGGGCACATCAAATTTCGGGTCGTGCGTGAGCACGCAGATGACGGTCCGCGCGTCCACCTCGGTCCCGGCGAGGAACCGGTGCGGCCAGTCGACGACCACCTCGTCGGCTTCGCGGAACCGGGACTTGGTGGCGAAGATCGGCCGGGCGTCGCACACGGTCACGTGGTAGCCGAGGAACTTGCCGACCCGCGCGACGGCCGCCGCGAAGTCGATGGCGCCGAACACCAGCATCCGTGGCGGCGGCGTGAACGAGTTCACGAACACGGCCAGCTCGTCGCCGCGCCGCTCGCCGTGCTCCCCGTACCGGCGCACCCCGGTCAGCCCCTGCGCGAGCATGCCGCGTACGTCGTCGTCCACCGCGGCGTCCAGCCGCTCGCCAGAGCCAAGCGACCCGTCTGACGCCCGCTCGACGTCCCCCCAGATCACCCGCCGCGCGCCAACCCGACCAGGCCCGGAGATCACGGTGGCCACGGCCACCGGCTCCCCGCGCTCCACGGCCGCCGCGATCTCCCCGAGCTCGGGAAACGTCTGCCTGTTAATGGGCTCGACAAAGACGTCGAGAATCCCGCCGCAGGTCAGCCCCACCGCAAACGCGTCGTCATCGCTGACCCCATACGTCTGCAGCACAGGCTGCCCGCTGGCCGCAACTTCGGTGGAGAGCTCGTACACGGCGCCTTCGACGCACCCGCCGGACACGCTCCCGACAACCTCACCATCGGACTCCACGGCAAGTGCCGCCCCGGGATCCCGCGGCGCACTACGAAATGTCCGCACCACAGTGGCGAGCCCAAACGTCTCGCCTTCATCCCACCACTTGGTGATCGTGTCCAAGATGTCGCGCACTACCCACCTCAAGTTCCGGTCGTCTTCAAGTAACGCTACGCGGACGCCGACTATGCCACCAGGAGGCGAGGGGCCGTGCTACTCGACGATCTTGGAGATAGGGATCTCCAGGATGTCGTGGGCTCCAGCGGCCTTGAGGGCGGGGATGAGCGTGTTGACGCCGCGCTTGGGCACCACGGTCTCGACCGCGTTCATGCCCGAGTTCGCCAGCGCGGTGACCGTCGGCGAGGACATCGCGGGCAGCATCGCGGTCACCGCCGCCAGCTTGTCCGCCGCCACGTTGAGCTTGAGCAGCACGTTCCCCCGTGCCTGGATCGCCCCGCGCAGCAGCAGCGCGATGTCCTCCATCGCGGCGCGCTTGTCCGCGTCCGCGTAGGCGGCGCTGTTCGTGATCAGCTCCGTATAGCTCGTCAGCAGCGTGTCCAGGATGCGCAGCCCGTTCTTGCGCAACGACGACCCGGTCTCCGTCAGGTCCACGATCGCGTCGACGATGTCCGGCACCTTGGCCTCGGTGGCGCCGAACGACCTGATCACCACGGCCTTGACCCCGCGTTCCTCAAGGAACCGCCGGGTCAGTTCCGGATACTCAGTGGAGATCCTGATCCCGTCCGGCAGGTCGGTCACCGCCTGCCATGGCGCGTTCTGCGGCACTGCCAGCACGATCCGCGCCGGGTTGGACGTCGCCTTGGAGTACCGCAGCTCGCCGAGCGAGACCACCTCCGCCCCGGCCTCCGTGATGAGGTCCCGCCCGGTGATGCCGAGGTCGAACAGGCCGCGCTCGACGTAAGTCGGGATCTCCTGCGGGCGCAGGATGCGCACCCGCTCGATCCGCGGGTCGTCGATCAGCGCGTGGTAGTCACGGTCCGACCCGCGCAGCACGGTCAGGTCGGCGGCGTCGAACAGCTCGAGAGTGGCCTTTTCCAGGGAGCCTTTGGGCA
The DNA here is from genome assembly GCF_049794275.1 of Trebonia sp. NCBI lineage: Bacteria > Bacillati > Actinomycetota > Actinomycetes > Streptosporangiales > Treboniaceae > Trebonia > Trebonia sp. The sequence continues at coordinate 6,365 of NZ_JBARCR010000912.1, read as the reverse complement.
GGACAAGCGAGAGCATGAAAGTTCTTTCTATTCCGAACGTACAGTGGCGACTGTAGTGGCGAAGTTAATGTCGCGCGTTGTTCGGCAGGTCACCGCAGCGGATCGAGCGCAGCAGGAGCGCGGTGTCCAGCGCTGCCACGGCTGCCTCCCATCCCTTGTCCTCGCTGCTGTCCGGCAGCCCGCAGCGATCGCGGGCCTCCTGGAGCGTGTTACACGTTAGCACGCCGTTACCGACGGGCGTCCGCGCGTCCAGCGCGACCCGGGACAGTCCGGCGGTCACCGCGTCGCAGACGTACTCGAAGTGCGGCGTCCCGCCACGGATTACCGCGCCGAGGCAGACCACCGCGTCGTAGTGCCTGGCCAGCTCCTGAGCGATGACGGGGAGTTCGACGGCGCCGGCCACCCGGACCACGAGCAGGTCCTCGACGCCGCTCTCCTTGGCGGCGATGGTCGCCCGCTCCACAAGGGAGTCGGTGATCTCCGGATGCCACCGGGTGCCCGCGATAGCGAGCGCCAGGTTCGCGGCGTCCACGACAGGGAGCCGTGGCCGTCCCTCGCCGCTCATCCGGCTCGCTCTCCTGGAAGGGGGGTCAATGGCGCCGGGGCTGGCACCGATATCTGATGCCCGAGCCGGTCGCGCTTAGTCGTAAGGTACCGCAGGTTGTAGGGGGTCGTCAGCGATGGCAGCGGGATGCGGGTCACGCCGAAGCCGTGCTCAGCCAGCGCCGCCACCTTCGCCGGGTTGTTAGTCAGCAGCCGGACCGAGCGCACGCCAAGGTCGTCAAGCAGCTGGGCGGCCACCGAGTACTCGCGGGCGTCCACCGGCAGGCCGAGCTCAAGGTTGGCGTCCACGGTGTCCGCGCCGGCGTCCTGCAGCTCGTAGGCCTGCAGCTTGCTGAGCAGCCCGATGCCGCGGCCCTCGTGACCGCGCAGGTAGAGCACCACGCCGCGGCCGCGCTCGGCGATGGCGGCCATCGCCGCCTCGAGCTGCGCGCCGCAGTCGCAGCGCTGCGAGCCGAGCACGTCGCCGGTGAGGCATTCGGAATGCACGCGGGTCAGCACCTCGGTGCCATCGCTAAGGTCGCCGAGGACGAGCGCGAGGTGCTCGGCGCCGTCGATGTCGCTGCGGTACCCGTAGGCGGTCCAGTTACCGTAGGTGTTCGGGATCTGGGTCCGCGCGACGCGGCTGACCAGCCGCTCGGTGCGGCGACGGTAGTCGATCAGCTGCTCGATCGAAATCAGCGCCAGGCCGTGCTCAGCGGCGAACTCGCGCAGCTTCGGCAACCGCATCATCGTGCCGTCGTCGTTGATCACCTCGCACACCACGCCCGCGGGCGGCAGCCCGGCGAGCCTGGCCAGGTCCACGGCGGCCTCGGTGTGCCCGCGCCTGCGCAGCACGCCGCCGTCGGAGTACCTGAGCGGGAACACGTGGCCGGGCCGGACGATGTCGTCGGGACCGGTCATGCCGCTGGCGAGCAGCTGGATGGTCCTGGCGCGGTCGGCCGCGGAGATGCCGGTCGTGATGCCGTTCCTCGCGTCCACGCTGATCGTGAACGCGGTGCCGTGGTGCTCCTGGTTCTGGCTGGTCATCTGCGGCAGGTGCAGCCGGTCCAGGTCGGGGCCGAGCATCGGGACGCAGATCAGCCCGCGCGCGTAGCGGATCATGAAGGTGAGCAGCTCCGGAGTGGCCTTGCTCGCGGCGAAGACGAGATCGCCCTCGTTCTCCCTGTCCTCGTCGTCGACAACAACGACAGGGCGGCCCGCCGCGACGTCCGCGATCGCGCGGGCGACCTCGTCGAGCGGCACGTCGTGGCCCTGCTCGTCGCCGGGGCCGATGACGCCGGCTGGTTCAGCAATGCAAGTCACTGCGCACCTCCGAGCAGCTTCTCCACGTACTTGGCGATCACGTCGACCTCCAGGTTGACCGTCTCCCCTGGCTCCTTGACGCCAAGCGTGGTGCGGCTGAGCGTCTCGGGGATGAGGCTCACCTCGAACCAGTCGTCCCCGATCGCCGAGACGGTGAGGCTGATGCCGTCGACGGCGATGGAGCCCTTGTGCGCGACGTACCTGGCCAGGCCGGGCGGGAGGCCGATGCGGACGACTTCCCAGTGCTCGTGCGGCGTCCTGTGCAGGACGGCGGCGGTGTCGTCGACGTGGCCCTGGACGAGGTGGCCGCCGAGCCGGTCTTCGAGGCGGACCGAGCGCTCCAGGTTGACCTTGGTGCCCGGCGCGACGGCGGCGAGGCTGGACCGCTTGAGCGTCTCGCCCATCACGTCGGCGGCGAAGCCGCGGGGCGGCGGGAGCGCGCTCCGGTCGCTGCCTGGCGGTTCGGCGAGGAGCACGGTGACGGTCAGGCAGACGCCGTTGACCGCGATGGAATCACCGGGGCGAGTATCCGCAGTGACCACGGCGCTACGAACGTGAACGCGGGCGGAGTCCCCGAGATGCTCGACGGCCTCGACCTCGCCGAGATCCTCCACGATGCCCGTGAACATCCGCGTCCTCCTCCGGTCCAGCTCCGGGGGACGCGGGATCATGCGGCCGCGATACGGCCGATCACCCGTGCGCGCTGCCTCCCATCCGGACTTTAACCGTCGGTCCCGGAATTCCACCGGGTCAACCAGCCGCGGATGCGGCCGGGTCGCGGACTATAACCGCCGGTTCGGAGTTTCACCGACCCCGGAGCACGCTCGTGTTACGGGAACTAGTGTGCCACACGAGTTATTCCCGGAAGAAACCGGACACCCTAGGGCGAAAACTAGGGTGCCTGACTGTAGCTGGCCCAATGCGTTCCGTCGTAAACTGGCCGCAATTCAGTGCTCGCCGACATCACGGGTGACAGCGCCAACGTCCACATCGAGGTTGGCGCCGCACTAGCCGCGGGCGGTCCGGCTCACCTATCCGTACCGGCGGTTCCTCCAGACGTAGCGCCTGGCGCCCCCGGCTAGGAGTCCGGCGGGAGACGGAGGATCTGGAAGCCCGCGTCGCGCAGGGTCTCGGGCAGAGTGCGGATCGCGTTGCGGTCCTTGTCCTTATCGGCCGCGCTGAGGGCGGCCCAGGGCTGCAGGTCGGGGTGGATCTTGCGCTCGTCGTTGCGGGGCTGCCCGTACGTCCAGCCCTGGCTGCGCTTGTCGCGCATCCACCGCTCGTGCTCTTCCTCGGCGAGGCGCTCGACCTCCCCGTCGGTGAAGTGGAATTCGGGCGCGTCGGCGGACTCCGGGACGATGATCGCGCCGATCTCTTCCATCTTGGCGCCGATGTCGGCGGCCTGGTCGACATTGGACTGGCGCAGATTCTCGGGGAGCCTTTCCCAGGGGACCATCGACGGATTCGTCGCCGGGGTGGCGCCCTTGGCGCTTTCCATGGCCACGTAGGCGCTGTGGATCGAGCGAGCGAGTTGCTCAGTGAAGTCGTCTCTGATGTTAGCTGGCACGCAAGCCTCCTGGATGACCCCGAACACGCGGAGCCTTCCCATGACATCGTCGACCAACCCACTGCGCGCGGCAAGAACGCCGGCGAACGGGTCGTACTCTCGCATGCAGACCACGACGTGCCCGCGCTGACTGACGAGAGAGTGGGCCATGGCCAGGCCCTCGCTGAGCCCGGCGTCGTCACCGTCGAGGCAGACGTACACCGTGTACCCGCCGGTGCTGGGAAGCTCCGGAACCTCGTCATATCTGATTGAGCAGTTACTGACGATCACCGGGAACGCGTCCGTGACCTTCCTAACCTCTTCCTCGGTCGCGTGCCTGATCACGACCTTGACCAAGGCGCTGCCGGGCACCATCTCGCGTCGGCGTGCGACCTCGCGGAGGACAGCCTGGCCGAGCTGCCCGAAGCCGCTGATCACGACGTGTACCGGACTGCTGCCTGTCAGGGTCAGCGGGTGCGTGTCGAACAGCCTGCGGGCCGCAATGTCCTCGACGGCGAAGAAGTCCAGCCGTAGCCGCCGGTCACCGGTCACCCCGATGCGGCGGGCACGGAGCGCGATGCCCAGCTCCGCATCACGCACGAGCGCGTAGGCGGCCAGCGGCCGCTTCGCGGCCTCGCGAACCTCGTCGCGTGCCCGGAGCACGATAGCCGCATTGACCGTGCCCTCGCTGGTGCATGCGAAGAGCTCCCTGGCGCGAGAAACGCCCGCGGCACGCAACGTGCTCAGGTCGGCCGGGTCTCCGCGGACGTCATGCAGCTTGTTCCGGCGAGCCTGGGTCAACGTGTTGTCGTTGGAGCTGATCACCACCACTTTGCGCTTCTTGTTCTCGCGGCGGAGGTTGCGGGCGAGCTGGATCGCGACAGGGCCATCGCCGACCACGATGGCGTGCCTGGATGCGGTCGCCACGACTAGTCGGCGCCACTGCTCGCTGAGCAGCAGGGCCAGGGTGCCCGCAGCGGCGAGGAAGGTACTGAGCGGTGCCAGAAAACGGGCGATGCCAAGCGGCACCGGGTAAGGTCCAGGCCCCTGAGTGGGGGCTGAGCTGAGGACCGGCAGCTGCAGGTCGTAGAAGAGAGTGTTCTTCCAGCCCTGCCCCCACATTTTCGCCGCGGCCGGCTGGGCCAAGTAGTCCTGCAGGCCTCTATAGCCGAGGACGAGCGCGATCATCGCGATGACGAGCACACCGAGGAGGCGGACCAGTGGGCCGTAGACCAGGAAGGGAAACCAGGATCGCCAGCTGGAAACGCGTGCGCGCAACCCTCCTGCCTGATTGGCCATCCGCTGTCCTCCGCCCCGCAACACCCGTCCTGCGGGCAACAGTAGCGTCGACCGGGTTCGCTTCGCCCGGGTTACTCGGACAGCTTGGTGACCTGGCGCATCTTGTTGGTCGCGTCCAGGGCGGCCACCTTGTAGGACTCCGACAGCGTCGGGTAGTTGAACACGGCATCCACGAGGTAGTCGACCGTCCCGCCGCAGCCCATCACGGCCTGGCCGATGTGGATGATCTCGGTGGCGCCGGTGCCGAACACGTGCACGCCGAGCAGCTTCCCGTCCTCCGGCGAGACGAGCAGCTTCAGCACGCCGTAGGAGTCCCCGACGATCTGGCCGCGGGCGAGCTCGCGGTAGCGGGAGACGCCGACTTCGAACGGCACGCAGGCCTCGGTGAGCTGGTCCTCGGTGCGGCCGACGAAGCTGATCTCCGGGATGCTGTAGATGCCGATGGGCTGCGGCACGGTGTTCGGCGCGGTCTGCTCGCCGCAGGCGTGGTGCGCGGCGAGCCTGCCCTGCTCCATGGACGTCGCGGCGAGGGCCGGGAAGCCGATGACGTCGCCGACCGCGTAGATGTGCGGCACGCTGGTGCGGAAGAACTCGTCGACGGTGATCCTGCCGCGCGGGTCCGCGGTCAGCCCGGCGGCCTCGAGGTTGAGGTGCTCGGTCATGCCCTGGCGGCCCGCCGAGTACAGCACGGTGTCGGCCGGGATCTTCTTGCCGCTGCTCAGCAGCGCGATCGCGCCCTGGGGGTGGGCCTCGACGGAGGCGACGGTCTCGCCGAAGCGGAACGTCACGGCCAGGTCCCGCAGGTGGTACTTGAGCGCCTCGACGACCTCCTCGTCGCAGAACTCGAGCATCCTCATCCGCCGCTCGACCACGGTGACCTTGGTGCCGAGCGCGGCGAACATGGAGGCGTACTCGATGCCGATCACGCCGGCGCCCGCCACCACCATCGAGCGCGGCACCTGTTCCAGGTGGATGATGCCGTCGGAGTCGATGATGGTCTTCTCGTCGAAGGCCACGCTGGCCGGACGGGCTGGCTTGGTGCCTGAGGCGATGACGATGTTGTCCGCGCTGACCTTCCTGGTCCGGCCGCCGCCGTCGTCGACCTCGACCTCGTTCGGCGCGGTGAAGCGGGCGGTGCCGGGGATGATCGCGACGCGGTTGCGGGTCAGCTGGCTGCGCACCACGTCACTTTCCTTGGTGACCACGCGCGTGGTTCGGGCGGTCAGGTCCGCGATCGTGACCTCGTCCTTGAGCCGGTAGGACTGCCCGTAGATCTCGCGCTGGTCGACGCCGGTGAGATAGAGGATGGCCTCGCGGAGCGTCTTGGAGGGAATCGTGCCCGTGTTCAGGCAGACTCCGCCAAGCATTTCGGGCCGTTCCACCACGGCGACTCGCCGGTCGAGCTTCGCGGCGGCGATCGCCGCCCGCTGCCCGCCCGGCCCGGAACCGATCACCAGCAGTTCATAGTCATGCACAGTTCCTAGTGTGACGACTGGTCCAAGGAAACTGAAGGCTCCGAAGGAACCGGCCGCGGGGTACGGCCGTCTAAGGTGTGTCGGCAGAAACGAGGCACTCACATGATGCAACTGGCAACACGTATCGCGGCGGTCGCCGCCCTCGCGGCGCTGGCCACCGGCTGCGCGACGGCCAGCAC
>NZ_JBARCR010000911.1:0-6115 GCF_049794275.1 Trebonia sp. | reverse complement strand
GCGGGCGGGGGCGAGGTAGCGCTCGGCGCGCGCGCCGGATAGCGGAGGGAGGCCGGCCGTCTCGCGCAGCGCGGTAGCGGCGGCGGTGAGCAGCACGGCACGTTCCGGCTCATCTTCGCGGACCGCGAGCGCGGCGAACGACTCGAGGCCGCGCGCTACCCCGATACGGGTTCCGGTGTCCCGGCTGAGCCGCAGGCTTTCCGTGAGGTGCTCCCTGGCGAGCGTGGTCGCCCCTGCCTCGGTCGCCACGCGGCCGAGCCCGGACAGGCAGCGCGCGATCTCCGGCCGGGCGTTGATCTCCCGCAGGTATGCCAGCGCCTCCATGTACTGCTGGCGGGCGTCGGCGAAGTCGCCGCGCATTCGCGCCAGGTCGCCGAGACCGAGCTGGGCGCGCGCGACACCCCAGCGGTGGTCGATGGCGCGCATCACGTCGACCGACGCGCTGGCCAGTTCGGCCGCCTCGCGCATCCGGCCGCGCAGCCCGGCCACCGCGGCCCTGATGCCGAGTGCCCAGCCTTCGTTCCAGCCGTCGCCCGCCGCCTCGGCGATCCAGGCCGCCTCCCTGCCGAACTCCTCCGCCTGGTCCGGCCGCCCGGTGTGCACGGCGATCTCGCTGAGCAGGTTCAGCCCGGCGGCGGTCCAGAAGTCATCGCCGGCGTCCCGGCACAAGTCCACTCCCGCCCGCGCCGCGGGCTCGGCGGCCGCCGGGTCGTTCGACAGCGTGAGCTGCGCGCGGCCGATCAGCGCAGGACCGCGGATCCCCGGGGGCACGCCGGCCGCCTCGTCGCTGGCAAGGAACGCGTCCACCCACGCACAGCCCATCGCGAACTCACCGCGGACCAGCATGCAGGGCCGGATAGCGGTGCAGATCCGCAGCCCGGACCCGACGTCGCCGTCGGCGAGGCACTGGCTCAGCACGAGCCAGACGTTGTGCGCGTCCACGTCGTACCTGCGGAACACGTCCACCCGGTCCTGCCATGGCGCGGGGACGAGCGCCATGCCCACCGCGAAGTTCCGCTCCGCCTCGGCGAGCACGTAATCGCGGAGCCTGCTGGCGATGGCGGCCGCCTCGCCCGCCGCGGCAAGCCGGTCCGCCGCGTACTCGCGGATCGTGTCGAGCATCCGGAACCGGGCCTGGCCGAGCACTGCCGGCTCGCGGATCACCAGCGACTTGTCCAGCAGCGCGCCCAGCGTGTCCAGGACACTTCCGGCCGGCACCTGCTCGTCCGCGCAGACCTGCTCCGCCATCTCGACCGACCAGCCGGCAAAGTAAGACAGCCGTCGCAGCAGCACCTGCTCTCGCTGCGAGAGCAGGTCGTGGCTCCAGTCGATCGCGGCGCGCAGCGTCCGCTGGCGCGGCGGCGCGGTCCGGTCCCCGAGCGTCAGCAGCCCGAACCTGTCGGCCACCCGCATCCGGATCTGGTCGACGGTGAGCGTGCGGAGCCGGGCGGCGGCCAGCTCGATCGCCAGCGGGATCCCCTCGAGGGAACAGCAAAGTTCCGCGATGGCGCCGGCGTTCTCCGGGGTGAGCGCGAAACCTGGGGCAGCAGCCAGCGCCCGTTCGGAAAAAAGCTGGACAGCATCCCCCGGAGACGTGCCGGTGGCGGTAACGGGCAGCGGCGGCACCAGCCAGACCGTCTCACCGGCGACCCGCAGCGGCTCGCGGCTGGTGGCCAGCAGCCGGAGCTCAGCCGAGCTAGCCAGCAGCCGCTGGCTCAGCCGGGCGCACGCGTCGAGCAGGTGCTCGCAGTTGTCGAGCGCGAGCACCAGCCTGCGCAGACGCAGCGCGTCGGCCAGCGTGTCGAGCAGCGGCCGGCCGCTCTCCTCCGCGACACCCGCGGCGGACGCGACGCGGGCGGTCACCAGGTCCGGATTGGTCAGGTCGGCCAGGTCCACATAGCAGGCCCCGTCGGGAAATTCGGCGGCCATCGTGGTCAGCGTGCGCAGCGCCAGCCTGGTCTTCCCGATGCCGCCCGGGCCCGTCAGCGTGAGCATGCGAGTCCCGCCCACGAGCTTGCGCAGCTCGGCGAGCTCCCGCTCACGGCCGACAAAGCTGTTAGGTTCCTGGGGCAGGGATGCGCTTATGTCCGCTCCCTCACTTGGCAGGAATGCATCTACACATATACCTACACAATTGTGATGATGCACTGTAGTGCCAGGCAAGTTTAACCTGCTGCCTGTTAGGCACCTAGGTGCTTGCCGTGGTGCGATTTTTCCCGGTAAGTGCAGCGACATGACTCGCATGCCGTTTGTGCCTTGTGCCTGCCGGTTAGTGAGGGACCGGCCGGCACAATCGTGCCCCGGTCGCCGTGGCCGGACCGCCTTGGGGGGGATGCGACGAGACACGCTGGCGTTTGCGCCGAAGCGATGTCGCGTCGCAGGGAGCGGCCACGGCGACCGGTCAGATTTTCAGGGCCTGCCGATCGCCTCGCGGACCGCCGGCACGATCTCCTGCGCGAAGCGGGCCACCGCGACCGGTGCGGGGGTGTCATCCGTGCTGCGGTAGATGAAGCCGCCCGCCCCGTGCTCGAGTACCGCTGCCGTCATCTCCTCGATCCACTGCTTCGCTGACCCGCCGATCCAGCGCCCGTCGTCGTCGCGGTTCTGCGCGAGCGGTTCGGATGTGATGCGGCCGCCGAAGTTGAAGATGTTCGCGACCCCGGCCGGATCCCGGCCCGCCTCGACCGCGGCCGCGTCGATCAGCGGCCGCGACTCGCGGTACCTGGCGCTCAGCCAGTCCGACCCCATCGAAGGAACCCAGCCATCGGCGGTCCGCCCTGTCACCGCGAGCGACTTGGGGTGGACCGAGCCTGTCCAGATGGGCGGTGCGGGAGCCGGGGCCGGCTGAAGACCGGTCACCTGGTAGAACGAGCCGTCGAAGGTAACCGGCTCGCCACCGCCGCACAGCGCCCTGATCAGCGTGATCGCCTCTTCCATCGCGCGCACCGCGGCGCCGGGCGTCAGCCGCGGGATGCCGAGCTGGGGGATCATGTCCCAGATCGCCCCGGCGCCTATCCCGAGGATGACGCGACCGCCGGACAGTGCGGACAGCGAGCTGATCGTGCGCGCCAGCGCGGGCGCGGGCCGCGTCGGCAGGTTGGTCACGATCACGGCTCCGGAGATGGTGCTGGTGCGGCCGAGCAGGAACCCGACCGCGGAGTAGGCGTCTAGCTTGTCGCCGAAATACAGGTGATCCGCGATGGTGAACATGTCGAGACCGCCACGATCGGCCGCCGCCGCTATCTCCAGGACGCCAGGCACGTTACCGACATCCGCACCGTTCCACTGGCCAAGGCTTGCGCCGAAAAGCACACGTCGCTGCGACATTGTGGCGAGTTCTCCTCACGCCGGATGGGCCGTCCGCGCCAGCTTACGGGCAGCAGCGCCAGGCGGAATCGATATACGTCAAGTGACCGATGTCTTCCGGGTGCAAGTTGCACGAGCATTTGTGATGCAAGCGGCAAAGGGTTGCCATTGCGGGCCCTACCTGCCGAAACGGTAGTTCCAACCGAAGAGACTCCCGCGTGGCCGACCTGCGCCAGTCCGTACACCCTGCACGCACGCCGCTGGTCACGCGGGCCAGGTTTCTCCGCGCAAGGAGCAGAGCGTGTTTGTTAAGGCCCTATCCGGTGCGGCATCGTTCGCGGCGTGCCTTCGGCTTTTCCGATGCTACCCACTCGCGGTCACGCCGCACCCCGCGAACGGCGGATACCCGTCGATGGTCCTGATGAGCCGCGCGGCCGGATCGGCCGGGTTCTACGTGCTCACCCACGTCGACGACGACGCGTTCGTCATCAGGTCATGGAACGACTCCCAGGGCGGCAGCCAGGAGATCCGTCCTGGTGAACAGGTCTCCGGCGTCGCCGGCCAGGTGATCAGCAGCGGAATGCCGCTGCCGCACGACGGCGCGCTGCTCGGCTGGGTGACCGACTGCCAGGTCACCGTGATGCTCGCGGTGCACTGCCCGCACCCGGGGACCTGGGACACGCCGGTACCGTTCCCCGAGATCCGGGTCATGCCGATGGCGGGCACCAGCGCCCTGGCGGAATGGCCGCCGTTCACGAGCAGCCCGCTCGAGGACGGGCGCCTGTGGGAGTACGTCGAGTGGGGGCAGATCGTGGACATCGTTCCGCTCGTGACCCGGAGTACCGGGCTCGCGTTCTGGGTGCCGCTGCCGGGGACCCGCGGGGCCAGGGGCGAGGGATTCGTCGTGATCAGCGACAACCTGCCGGGAGACGACTACTGGCTGCCGGCCGGTGTCTACATGGACCACTGGACGCTTCGCGAGGGCATTCAGGCGCCGCCGCCCGGGCGGTTGCTGTCACTGCCCGGCGTCGTGGACCTGGCGCACCAGCTGCGTTAACCGTCGGCCGCGGTCAGCCGTCCAGGAACTTGCTGATCGCCGTCCAGGTGCGCTCGGGCTGATCCGCCTGGTGAACGTGGCCGCAGTCGTCGATCACCTCCACCTGGCTGCCCGCGATGCGGCTGCCGAACTCCTCCGCGTAGGCGACGGGGACGAGCGCGTCCTCACGGCCCCAGACGATCAGCGTGGGCACGCCGATCCTGTGCAGCCGGCGGTCGAGCCCGTGGTCCGCGATCGGCCAGGCGAACTTGGTCGTGCAGCCGAGGTTCCACGCGCCTTGCGCGATCGCTTTGGGGATCAGCGCGGGATCGGCGGGAAGGGCCATGGCCGCCTGGGCCGCCTCGCTGTCCGGGTGGGCGAACAGGTACTTCGGCATGTCCTCAGGCGGCCCCGCCACCATCGCCATGAGCGGGATCGGCGCGTCGTCGCGCCACAGGCCGGGCGGTGACAGCAGCACGAGCTTGCCGAAGAGCCGCGGGAAGCTCGCCGCGAGATCGGCCGCGACCATGCCGCCGAACGACTGGCCGACCGCAACCGGGCGGTCGAGCCCGAGCGCGCGCGTCAGCTCCTCGTAGACGAGCAGCAGTTCCCAGAACGTCTGCACCTGCGAGATCGCGTGCGGGTCGCCCGGCGACGTGCCGGGGTGCTCAGGCGCGTACACCGTATGCCGCATGGCCAGCTGGCTAAGCAGCGGATTCCAGGCCAGCCCGGACAGCGGATGGAAGTACAGCAGCGGCGGCCCGTCGCCGGCGACCTTGACGTGCAGCCGCAGCCGGCCGTCCCAGACCTCGACCGCCTCGTCGCGCACGGCCGCTGGATCCGTCGTCATCGCGCCTGCGCCTCCGTCCGGGCCGACGCCGACGCCAAGGCCGGCGCCGCCGCGGCCGCGCCCGGCCACCAGTGGTGCTGCCAGCCCTCGTCGTCCCAGATCGGCCGCAGCCGCGGCAGCACCTGCTCGGCGAACAGCGAGATGTTCTTCTCGGTCAGATCCCGCGGCATCGAGCCGTTCTGGAGCATCACCAGCAGGTTGCCGATCCGGAACTCGCGCACGAACGCCTCGATCTGGTCGGCCACCGTGGCGGGACTCCCCACGATCGCGACCTGGGTGTCGACGATCTCGGCGTAGGTCGCCGTCTTCATCCGGGAGAGCATCCCGGCGGGCCCGGTGCGGCGCAGCATGCCTTCGATGGCGGCGGGCTCGGCGTAACCCGGCACCGCCATGGCCGTGTGCGGGATCGCGCCCAGGCCCGACCGGTAGTGCGCCTCGAGGTGCTTCCCGTACTCCTTCTCGGCCCGCTCGTCGGTCTCGGAGACGGCGACCACCTGGAGGAAGGCCAGCCGGTACGGGTTTCGGTCGCGGCCCAGTTCCTCCGCCAGGTCCCAGTAGCGGTCGAAGACCTGCCGCCCGGTGAGCTTCGGCCCGTCCCAGCTCAGGTACACGAAGACGTAGTCGCGGGCGAGGATGTCCCGCAGCGTCCCTGGCGAGCCGGTGCCAGGAATCCAGATCGGCGGGTGCGGCTGCTGGATCGGGCGCGGCCAGAGGTTCACCTGACCGTACTTCTCGAAGCGGCCGTTCCAGGGGAAGGGCCGCGGCTCGGACCACGCCTTCAGGATCAGCTCGCGGTGCTCGCGGTAACGCTCGCGGGTCTCGACCGCGGGCAGGGACGCGTTCAGGTTCGCGTCGTAGCTGAGCCCGACCGGGAAGCCGGCGATGAGCCGGCCGCCGCTGATGCAGTCGAGCAGCGCGTACTC
>NZ_JBARCR010000910.1:0-5892 GCF_049794275.1 Trebonia sp. | reverse complement strand
GCGCGGGGGCGCGCTCGAGCAGCAGCCGGGTGCCGGGGTCGAGGCGGCCGGGGGAGAACACCCCGGAGTCGGTGGCGAGCTCCAGGTAGACGTCCGGCAGCACGACGCGGACCAGGCCCGGGCGGTGCGCGGCCTTGGGCTGGGGCTCGAAGTAATGCTGCGAGGTCACCGGCTCACGGGCTCGGCCGACGGCGCCGCGGCGAGCGCCGGGTTGATGAACCGCCGGGTGGCCCAGCGCTCCACGATGAACGTCATCACCGGGACCGTGCCGGCCAGCAGCAGGATGACGGTCTGCCCGTTGGTCAGCGCCAGCTTGCGCGACAGCATCCAGGCGCAGACCAGGTAGATGATGTACAGGATGCCGTGCAGGACGCCGACATCGTTGGCGACCGCGGGGTACCCGGCGATCTGCAGCGGGATCCCGACGAAGCACAGCACTATCAGCACCACGCCGGTTATGTATGCCATCACCCGGTAGCGCAGCACAGCCGCGTGCATCTCGGGCGCCTCCTTGCTCTCTTGCCTTTGCTTGACTCGTCGCCTTGTGCTTAACACTCGTCGTCTTGTGCCGGTTACCTGAACCCGTAGCGTTTGCCGTGGGTGCCCTTGACCTCATCGTTCAACCGGGCGAGGTAGGCGTTGTACTTGGCCAGCTCCGCGTCGTCCGCGTCGTCGGCGGGCTGCTGAACCTGCGCGTTGCCGAGCCCGGCCGGCAGGCTCTGCGCCGCGCTGACTGCCTCGGCGCCCTCGGGGACCTCGCCGCCGCCGCGCCTGATCCGGAACTCGTCCCTGATCGTCCTGGCCCAGAACACCACGGCGAAGCCGGCGAACAGCGGCCACTCGAACGTGTAGGCCCAGCTCAAGCCATTGCCGGACAGCGCACGGTGCAGCTGCCAGTCACCCAGCCAGAGCATGCCCCAGCACGCCACGACCATCAGCACGTGCCAGCCAAGCCAGCGCGGCGTGATGAGGAACCGCCACACGGGGGCGGCGCCCTGGGTGCCCTGGAGAGCGGGGCCTGGGGTTTCCATGGTCATGAGCGTATCGCTTCGCCGGCCGGCTCGTGATCCCCGTCGGCCGCCGGTGTGCCAAGGTGATGTCATGCGCAAGTACGTGATCATGGGCGTGCAGGGCAGCGGGAAGGGCACCCAGAGCGAGATGCTCGCGGGAGACCTGGACCTGGTGCATATCAGCGTGGGCGACATCTTCCGGTGGAATGTGTTGAACCACACCAAGATGGGCGCGCAGGTGCAGCGGATTATCAACGGCGGGGAGCTCGTCGGGGACGACGTTGCGGAGTCCGTGGTGCAGCGCCGGCTGGCCGAGCACGACTGGAACTACGGGTTTCTTATCGACGGCTTCCCGCGCAGCGCACGGCAGGCCGAGTTCTTCATGGAAAGCTACGACATCGACGCGGTGATCTACCTCGATCTGCCGGACAGCGAGGTGCGCCGCCGGGTGCTGAACCGGCGGCTGTGCGCCGAGTGCGGCATGGACTACAACCTGATCGGCGACAGCCCGCGCGAGGCCGGGCGCTGCGATTCGTGCGGCGGGGAGCTGACCACCAGGGACGACGACACGGAGGAGGCGCTCGCGGTACGGCTGCGCGAGTATCACGAGAAGACCAACCCGGTGCTCGAATTGTTCCGGCGCAAGGAGCTCGTGATCACGGTTGACGCCCGGGCCGATCGTGATGCCGTGCAGCAGGAGATCAGGTCCAAGCTGGGGCTGCCGCCGTTTGTCGCACCCGATGCGGGCGGTAGCGAGACGGAGGGAGTCAGTGGACGCTGACATCGTCATCTTCGGCGGGCGCGCGCACCCGGAACTGGCGGACGAGATCTGCTCGGATCTCGGCGTGCCGCGCCGCCCGGTGCGCACCACCCGGTTCGCCAACGACTGCCTCCAGGTGCAGTTGCAGGCGAACTGCCGGGAGCGTGACGTGTACCTGATCCAGCCGCTGGTGCCACCGGTGCAGGAGAACCTGGTCGAGCTGCTGCTGATGGCCGACGCGGCCAGGGGGGCTTCCGCCGCCCGGGTGACGGCGGTGATGTCGCACTACGCGTACGCTCGCTCGGACAAGAAAGACGCCCCGCGCATCTCGATCGCCGGCCGGCTCGTCGCGGACCTGCTGGTCACCGCGGGCGTCAACCGGGTGCTCACGCTCACCCTGCACTCGCAGGAGGTGCACGGGTTCTTCTCTGTCCCGGTGGATCACTTGCACGCGCTGCGGGAACTCGCCGACCACTTCCGCCAGCGCGACCTGTCCCGCGCGGTCGTGGTGTCGCCCGACCTGGGCTACGCCAAGAGCGCGGCCGCGTTCGCGCGGCGGCTCGGGCTGCCGGTCGCGGCCGCCGCGAAGGAGCGGCTCAGCGACGACAAGGTCTCGATCTCCGCCATCATCGGCGACGTGGCGGACCGGGACGTGATCATCGTGGACGACGAGATCGCCCGCGGCACGACCGTGCTCGAGCTGCTGTCGGTGCTGCGGCGGCACGAAGTCAGGTCGATCTGCGTGGCGTGCACGCACGGCCTGTTCGCCGATGGCGCGCTGGAGAAGCTGGCCGCCGCCGAGGACGTGATCGAGATCGTCAGCACGAACTCGGTGCCGATGCCGACGACGCACCCGAAGCTCACCGTGCTGTCGGTGGCGCCGGCGCTGGCCGAGGCCATCCGCCGGACGCACGACGGCGAGTCCGTGAGCGCGCTGTTCCAGCATTAGCCCCGGCAGCGGTAGCCCGGTCAGCGCAGCGGAGGCGCAGGCTGGTCGTCAGCCTGCGCCTCCGCGGAACCTGAGCCTCGGCCTGAGCCTCGGCCTCGGCCTCAGCCGAAGCGGTTCGGGCCGCGGGTGCCCTCGAGCAGCGTGAGGACCAGCAGCCAGATCCCGCCGATGAACGGCACGAACGCGATGAAGTACCAGAACCCGGACTTGTCCTGGTCGTGCAGGCGGCGAACGGTCAGCGAGATGCTGATCAGGAACGCGGCGATCGCGGCAACCACGTAGAGCAGGACGGAGATGGCTCCAACGTGGATCGCGCTGAAGATCAGGGCGAGGATCAGCACGCCGATCCAGGCGACCACCTCGAACGCGGCGAACCACCAGTACGCGGACCGCGACGCGCGGCCTGTGTAAGTGAACGCGTTGCGGATCCCCAGGTTGACCGCGTCGCGGAAGTCCACCGGGCCGCCCTGCAGGTAGCCCTGCGGGCCGGCCGGCGCGTAGCCGCCCTGCGGCGCGTACCCGGGCTGCTGGCCGTAGCCGCCCTGCTGGCCATAGCCGGCCTGGGGAGGGTAACCACCCTGCTGACCGTAGCCGCCGCCCTGGGGCGTGTAGCTGGGCTGCTGCTGACCGTAACCGCCCTGGGACTGGCCATACCCGCCGCCCTGCTGGGGCTGGCCGTAGCCGCCGCCCTGCTGGGGCTGGCCGTAGCCGCCCTGGGACTGGCCGTACCCGCCGCCCTGGCCGTAACCGCCGCCCTGCGGCTGGCCGTACCCGCCGCCCTGGGACTGGCCCTGCTGACCGTAGCCGCCGCCCTGGCCGTAGCCGCCGTCCTGGTCGTAACCGCCGCCCTGGCCGTAGCCGCCCTGAGAGGAACTGGACTGACCGTAACCGTTCTGTCCGGCGCCCCCACCTTGACTCCACGGGTCCTGGCTGGCGCCCCCGCCTCGGTTCCTCGGATCCTGGCTGGCGCCCCCGTCTTGGGCCCATGGATCCTGGCCTGCACCATACGGGCTCTGGGGAGTACTCACGTCTTACCTCCGAATCCCCGTTTCGGGGTTCCATGTGCGGACGGAGCGATTTTCCAGCGGTTTGCCGAGTGCGCGCAGCTAAATGCCGTCATTGGTGCGGATAAATACCTTAATTGGTGCCTGTGGGACTCCCGGGAACAACCAGCGCGACGATCGCGCCCTTGACCGCGGCGCCGGCCCCGCCCGTGCTCCGCGGCGGTGTTTCGCCTACCATACCGACCTGGAAGCCGGAAGAAATGGGGACGCGATGAGTGACGACCTCTGGCACCGTCCGCTGAAGCAGATCCGCGGCGGCGCGCTGGGCGGCGACACCGGCCAGACGACCGGGATGACCCGCTGGGAGGCGATCTCGGGCAAGACCGCCGGCGCGGAGAAGCTGTGGATGGGGCAGACGCACGTTGCCCCTGGCGTCAAGTCCGGCGACCACCACCACGGCGAGGCGGAGACGGCGATCTACGTCGTCTCCGGGACGCCGGCGTTCGTCTTCGCCGAGGGCGACAAGGAAGTGCGGCTGGAAACCCAGCCGGGCGACTACATCTTCGTCCCGCCGTACGTGCCGCACCGCGAGGAGAACCCGGGCGCAGAGGAAGCCGTGGTCGTGATCGCCCGCAGCAGCCAGGAAGCGATCGTCGTCAACCTGGAAAGCCTCTGGCCGGACACCCAGCCGGACCGGTGACCGTCCCCGTGCCGGCCGTCGTGTCCGTCAACGTCGGCCTGCCGAAAGACGTCCCCTGGCAGGGCAAGACGGTGCACACCGGGATCTGGAAGGACCCGGTGACTGGGCCGGTGATGGTGCGGCGGCTGAATATCGACGGAGACGGGCAGGGGGACCTGGCCGGGCACGGCGGTGAGCAGCGGGCGGTGTTCGTCTACCAGCTCGATTCTTACCGGCACTGGGAGCAGCACTTCGGGCGCGACGATTTCGTGTACGGGATGTTCGGTGAGAACCTGACCGTCGACGGGCTGCCCGACGACGAGGTGTGCATCGGTGACCGGTACCGGATCGGCGAGGCGGAGTTCGAGGTCACCCAGCCACGGGTGACCTGCTACCGGGTGGGCATGCGGGTGGGCGAGCCGCAGCTGCCGGCGCTGCTGGTGTCTCATCACCGGCCCGGCTTTTACCTGCGAGTGCTCGCCGAGGGACGCATCCAGGCCGGCGATCAGATCGTCAAGATCAGCACCGGGCCGGAGGCGCTGTCGGTGGCGGGCACCGACGCACTGCTGTACCTGCCCGGCCCGGACACCGGCAAGCTGCGCGCCGCACTGCGGATCGGCGCGCTCAGCCCGGGCTGGCAGGGCTCGTTCCGCGACATGCTGGCCGCCCCGGCCCCGGAGGCGGGTCCTGCCTGGCCGGGGTTCCGGGAACTGCGGGTCACCAAGATCGTGCATGAGGACGCGGCGGTGTGCTCGGTCTACCTGACGGCCGGCAACGGCACCGCGCTGCCGGCCGCGCGGGCCGGGCAGTACCTGACGGTCCGGGTCACCGGCGCCGCGCAGCCGGTCCCGGTGCGCTCCTATTCGCTGTCGTCGGCGCCGGACGCCAGCACGTACCGGATCAGCGTCAAACGGGAGCCGCACGGCGTGGCCAGCGGCTGGCTGCACCAGCACCTGGAGCCCGGCGCGCTGCTGGAGGTGGCCGCGCCGCGCGGCGAGTTCACCCTCGACGACGGCACCGGCCCGGTGCTGCTGATCTCCGCGGGCATCGGGGTCACCCCGGTGCTGTCCATGCTGTACCAGCTCGGCGCCGCCGGCAGCGAGCGTGAGGTGTGGTGGCTGTACGGGGCGCGCGGACCTGCCGAGCACCCGTTCGCCAAGGAGGCGCACGCCCTGCTCGCCTCCCTGCCGCACGCCCGTGAGCACATCTTCTACAGCGCGGCCACGCCGGCCGAGCGCCACCGGGCGCACGCCGCCTCCGGCCGGATCACTAGGGAGGGGCTCGCCAAGCTGCGCATCCCGGCCGCCGCGGCGGCCGCCTATATCTGCGGGCCCGCCGGGTTCATGACCGGGATGCGCGCCGCCCTGACCACGCTCGGCACGGACCCCGCGCGGATCTTCACCGAGCTGTTCGGCGTGCTGGACGCCATCAACCCCGGGCTCACCGCGCAGCACCGCCCGCCGCCGCACCAGCCGCCGGGGGCGCCGGGA
>NZ_JBARCR010000909.1:0-10100 GCF_049794275.1 Trebonia sp. | reverse complement strand
AGGTCATCCGGCTCACATCGGGTAGGCGCAAGGCCGCTGAGTACAGAGGGCACAGGGGCCTGAGTGGCTGAGGAGACTGGCTGCGAGGGCGCTGAGGGTGGAGTGGCCAGGGCGAGCTGAGGGCGGGGCGGCCAGGGAGGGGTGAGGGCGAGGCTGGCCAGGAAGGCCGGAGCGACTGCCAGACCTCTGCCACGGAAGCGGGCCCGGCCAGGAGAGCTGGGGTGAGCCCGGCCCGGGCGCTGACGCTTTCGCGAGCAGGAGCTGTGAGAGGACGTCGCGGAGCGACGAGGGCGCAAGGCCGGAGCGACTGCCGACCCCGCCAGAGGAAGCGGGGCCGCAGGGGAGATTCCTGGCGGTGTTCCGAAGGACTCCCGCCAGGAATCTGCCCCAAGGCCCAGCGCCCTACGAGGTCAGGTAGTCCGGAGGCGGGACCAGGCGTCGCCGCCGACCGCGAGGAGCAAGATGAGGCCGAGGGTGATCTGCTCGTACAGCGGGTTCCAGCCGAGCAGCGTGAAGCCGTTGCCGATCATCGCGATGAACAGCACGCCGATCACCGTCCGCCAGATCGCGCCCTCGCCGCCCAGGATCGACGTGCCGCCGACCACGATGCCGGCCAGCACGGTGAACGTCAGCGCCGTGCCGCCGTTGGACGACGACGCGGACAGCACCCGGGCGGAGTCGATGATGCCGCCGAGCGCGGCCGCGCCGCCGCTGATCGCGAACGTGATCAGCTTGATCCACTGCACCCGGACGCCGGCCAGCCGGGACGCCTCGGCATTCGACCCCGCCGCGTACATGTACCGGCCTGCCATCGTCCGCGCCAGCACGACCCCGAGGATGATGACCACGCCGATCATCGTCCATGCCGCCGTCGTCACGTCGAGGAACTGCGTGCGCGCGAAGTTCGCGTACCCGGTCACCGAGAAGTTGGTGATCAGGTTGCCTCCCGTGATCAGCGCCGCGCCGCCGGTGATCACGAACGACGCCGCCAGCGTGGCGATCAGCGAGTTGATCCGGAAGAACGTCGTGATCACGCCGTTGGCCGCGCCAACCGCGATGCCGATGATGACACCCACGACGATCGCGGCCACCGGATTACCGGAGATCGCTATCTTCATCGCGATCACCTGGCATAGCGCGTACGTCGCGCCGACCGACAGGTCGATCCCGCCGGTGATCAGGACCATCGTGCCGGCCGCCGCGATGATCAGCGTCGCGGACTGCTGGTCGAGGATCTCGAGCAGGTTCGTCCTGCCGTAGAAGGTCGACCCTTTCCAGATCGCCAGGACGATGAACAGCAGGATGAACGGGTAGATGATCCCGCCCTCGCGCACCCGGCCGAGGAACTCCGACCCCGGCATCCGGAAGGTGGCCGGCGCCGTGGCCTGCGGCTGACTCATTCAGGCACCTCTTTCGGTGGCGGCTCGGTAGTACCGAACGCGGCGCCGAGGATCGCCGCCTCGGTCATGCCGTCGCCGGTGAGCTCCGCGGCGACCCGGCCGCCGCGCATGACCAGCACGCGGTGCGCCAGGCCGAGGATTTCTTCGACGTCGGAGGAGATCAGCAGGACGCCGAGCCCGCGGCCGGTCAGCGTGGCCAGCAGCTCGTAGATCGCCCGCTTGGCTCCGACGTCGACGCCCCTGGTCGGCTCGTCGGCGATCAGCACCCGCGGGTCGCGCAGCAGCGACCTGCCGAACAGCAGCTTCTGCTGGTTGCCGCCGGACAGCGCGGCGGCCGGCGCCCCCGGGCTGGCGCCGCGGACGTCCACCCGCGTCAGGGTCTGCCGCACGGTGCGCCGCTCCGCCCCGCGCCGGACCATCCCGGCGCGGCATACCCGCGCGAGGCTGGACAGGGTGACGTTCTCCGTCACCGGGCGGTCGAGCAGCAGGCCTTGTTCCTTGCGGGATTCAGGGATCATCGCCAGCCCGGACCGCAGCGCGGTCCTGGGTGTCCCTGTCACGGTCAGCTCCCTGCCCTCGGAGATGACGCTGACCGTCCCGGCAGCGACCCGGTTCGCCCGGTAGATCGCGCGGGCGACCTCGGAGCGGCCCGCGCCGACCAGGCCGGCCAGGCCGAGAATCTCCCCGGCGCGCAGCTCGAAAGAGACGCCGGCCACCCCTGGCGCGACCAGGTCGCGGACCGAGAGCACCACCGGAGTGTCCGCGCCGACGGGATGCTTAGCAGGGAACGTCGCGTCGAGCGGCCGGCCGAGCATCGCCGCCATCAGCGACTCCTCGGTCTGCCCGGCGGCGGGCACGGTCCGCACCAGGCGGCCGTCACGCAGGATCGTCACCTCGTCGGCGAGCTCAAGCACCTCGCCAAGGAAATGCGAGACGAGCACCACGGTCGTGCCGGAGCTGGCGAGCTGGCGGATGACCGCGTGCAGCGCCTCCACATCCGGCCGCGACAGCGCGGCGGTCGGCTCGTCCATCACGATGAGCTGGGCGTTGCGGCTCAGCGCGCGCATGATCTCGACCTTCTGCTGGTCGGCTGTCCGCAGTGATCCGGCGTTGGCGTCGCCGTCGAGCTCGAAGCCGACGGACGCGGCCAGCGCGCGGTACCTGCGGCGCAGCTCGCGGCGCTGCTGGAAGCCCGCCTGCCGGGGCTCCACGCCGAGGAAGACGTTCTGCGCCACGGTGAGCGCCGGCACGATCGCCAGCTCCTGGGCGATCAGGATGACGCCACGGGCGATCGCGTCCCGTGGCGAGTGGAACCTGACCGGCTCGCCGTCCAGCAGAAGCTGGCCGCTGTCCGGGGCGTGTGCCCCCGCGATGATCTTCCCCAGGGTGGACTTGCCTGCCCCGTTCTCCCCCACCAGCGCGTGGATCGAACCGCGCCCTACGGTCAGGCTGACGCCCTCCAGGGCGCGCGTTCCGCCGAAAGACTTGGAAATGTCCTTCAGCTCGACATGCGCGTCCTGGAGGGATGGTTCAGCTTCCGGCACGATCAGCCCGTCCACTCACCGGTGAACTGGCTGGCGGTCGCCTTGGTGACAATGCCGCCGTTCGGCTCGGCGGCCACTGGGTTGATGGCGCCGCTGACCTTGCCGGTCTGGATGGCCGCCACCAGCGCCTGGACGGCGAGCCGTCCCTCGCTGGCCGGCGCCTGGGCGACGTCGGAGAACCAGGCACCCGAAGCCACGCCGGCGATCGCGGCGTCGCTCGCGCCGTAGCCGACAAGAAGAACCTGGCCGGTCTTGTGCGCGGTCGACAGCGCCACCGTGGCGCCCTCCATGCCCTGGTCGGACCCGGTGATCACGTTCAGGCCCGGCTGCGCCTGGAGCATGGTCTGCGTGGCGGACTCACCGTCGGTGGGGGTGAAGAAGGACTGGCCGTTGGTGACGACCTGGACCGGGCTGCCCTTGATCGCCGCGCTGAACCCGCTGTAGATCGCGGTGTCAAGCGACGACGCCTTGATGTCGTACAGGTAACCGACCTTGCACGGGTTCAGGTTCTTCGACGCGCACGCCTGCACCACCTGCTGGCCGAGCTGGGTCCCGATCAAGGTCGGGACGAACGTCACGTTGGCCGACAGACCCGTGACCTGCGGCGCGTCCGTGCTCAGGCTGGTGCCGAGGATCTGGTCCATGTTGACGATCTTGATCCCCTTGCCGATCGCCTGCTGGACCAGCGTGACGAGGCCGGTGCTGACGATCGGCTGCGTGATGATGCCGTTGTACTGGCCGGAGTTGATGACGGTCTGCAGCTGGTTGTACTGCGTCTGCGGGTTGTTGTCCGCGTCGAACACCTTCAGCGTCGCGCCGTCGGTCGACGCCACCGCCTGGGCCGCCGCGAGCATCGGGGCGTCGTAGGTGTTGTCCACGGCGAACGACAGGTACGCGATGGTCATCGGCTTCTTGGCCGCCGCGGCGCTCGCCGTCGCGGCGGATGACGATGAAGACGACGTGCTGCTGCTACTGCTACTGCTGCTGCAGGCAGCGAGCGCGAGCGCCGCGGCGGCGAACGCCGCCGCGGCGGCAC
Organism: Trebonia sp.; assembly: GCF_049794275.1. Lineage (NCBI taxonomy): Bacteria > Bacillati > Actinomycetota > Actinomycetes > Streptosporangiales > Treboniaceae > Trebonia > Trebonia sp. The sequence continues at coordinate 6,120 of NZ_JBARCR010000909.1, read as the reverse complement.
TGCGGCGGAGACACCGCGTTGCCGGGATAGATGGCACGGCTAAACTCCTTTGTGCTCGCTCACTGGGAGGTGGGTTAGCGGTTAGGCCGGTGGGCCGGGTGCCAGCCCGGTCCACCGGTATTTTTATGCGCCAAAAGGCGTGCGCCGTGAAACGGACTAATGTCCGCAACACGGTCAGTTGAGCATGATCGGAAGCGTGTCGGGTTCTGTTCCGGGTGTCAAGAGCAAACGTTAGCGGTACGCGCAAATGAGATAGACCGGTGATGTCTGGCATGCGAACATACGGACAGTTGTCCGGTCTACGGACAATGCTCCTGTTGGAGGGTGCGGGAGGTCAGGGAGTCACCACGGGCCCGTTCGGGATAACGGGGACGGAAGCGGGACTAACGGGAAACCTCTGAGCCATCTTCCGCCCACAGCGTGTGGAAGGCGCCCTCGCGGTCGGTCCGGTGGTAAGTGTGCGCGCCGAAGTAGTCGCGCAGGCCCTGGATCAGCGCCGCGGGCAGCCGCCGGGCCCGCAGCGCGTCGTAGTAGGCGAGCGCGGCCGAGAAGCCGGGAACCGGGACGCCGATCCTGACGGCGGTGGCGACCACCTCGCGCCAGGCGTCCTGGGCATCGCCGATCTCCTTCGCGAAGTCCGGGTCGGCGAGCAGCGTCGTCAGCGTCGGGCTCGTCTCGTAGGCGGTGCGGATCCGGTCGAGGAACTTCGCGCGGATGATGCAGCCGCCGCGCCAGATCGTGGCCATCGCGGCCAGGTCGATGCCCCAGTTGTACTCGGCGCTGCCCGCGGCGATCATGTTCCAGCCCTGCGCGTAGGACACCAGCTTGGAGGCGTACAGCGCCTGCTCCACCAGGTCAGGGAACTGGTCGCTTACCTGGGTGCCCGGCGTCGGGCCGGCCAGCTGGCGGGCGGCGCCGCGCAGGTCGGCGTGCCCGGACAGCGACCTGGCGAACACCGCCTCCGCGATGCCGTTGACCGGGACGCCCAGGTCCAGGGCATCCTGCACGGTCCAGCGGCCGGTGCCCTTCTGCTCGGCCTGGTCGAGCACGATGTCCACGAACGGCTTGCCGGTCTCCGCATCCGTGTGCGCGAGGACCTCGGCGGTGATCTGGATGAGGTAGGAGTCGAGGCGGCCTTCGTTCCACGTCCTGAAGATCTCGGCGATCTGCTGCGGCTGGTACCCCGCCGCGTTCCGCAGCAGGTCGTAGGCCTCGGCGATGAGCTGCATGTCGGCGTACTCGATGCCGTTGTGCACCATCTTCACGAAGTGGCCCGCTCCGTCCGGGCCGACGTGCGTGCAGCACGGCGTGCCGTCTACCTGAGCCGCGATGGTCTCGAGCATGGGACCGAGGTCCTGGTAGGCCTGTTCTGATCCGCCGGGCATGATCGACGGGCCGTTGAGCGCGCCCTCCTCCCCGCCGGAGACGCCCATGCCGACGAAGTGAAGCTTGCTGTCCTTGAGGTTCGCTTCCCGGCGGCGGGTGTCCTTGAAGTGCGCGTTGCCGCCGTCGATGAGCATGTCGCCCGGCTCGAGCAGCGGGGCGAACTCGTCGATCACCGCGTCGGTGGCCGGTCCGGCGTTCACCATGATGACGATCCGCCTGGGGCGCTCCAGTGAGCGCACGAACTCTTCCGCGCTGCGGCTGGGGACGAAGGTGCCCTCGTGGCCGAAGTGCTGCATCACGTCGTCGGTCCTGGACGTGGTGCGGTTGTGCAGGGCCGTCGCGAAGCCGTGGCGGGCGAAGTTCCTGGCCAGGTTGCGGCCCATCACGCCAAGTCCGGTGACGCCGATCTGCGCTTGCGCTTGTGCTTGCGCCTGTGGTTGCGCCGGAGTGGCGGGTGTCGCGGAGGACATGTCCGGTTTCTCCTCTGTGCGTCTTTGCGTCTTTGCGTCTTGCTCGGAGCGGTTGCCAACGTGCTCATTCGATCACGAGACGGGGCGGGAGGCGACGAGAGGGCCGAAGCCCGGGGCACGCGTGCCGGGACATGTCTGCCGTCGGGCCGGCGCGCCGCCCCCCCTTTCTGCTGGCGGGCGCGGCGCTCCTCAAATTGCTGCCGACGATCATGCGGCCGGCAGGGGCAGCGCGGGGTGCGGGCGGCGGGACGGAACCGGTACGCTGCCTGTGACGGCCTGCCTGGTGTGCGGGCGCGCGGAGGCGCGCTACCGACGCTGGCAGATTGTGCGGGCGTAGCTCAATGGTAGAGCCCCAGCCTTCCAAGCTGGTCATGCGGGTTCGATTCCCGTCGCCCGCTCCACTCGTTCCGGCACCGGTCAGGCGCATGATTCGCTGATACTCTCTGGCCGTCACGACGCATGACCCTTGCCGCGTCCACGGACGGCGTCCCTCCGCGCCCGCACCGTCGAGCTGCCGCCGGTGAGCGCGCTGCGCCTCGTCGGCCAGCGCCAGCGGGGCTCCAGAGCTTGCGCACCATGAAGATGTCGGTTTCCCCGGGCGACCGTCCAGCAGGTCGCGCGCTGGCAGCCTCCCCGGTACTACTCCGGCCGCCCGTGCCGGATGTTTCCTGACTGCTGCCGTCGGGCATCTCTGCAGGCAGCAGAGATTTCGGTCGGCGGGGGTGATCCTGCTCTGCATCCCATGATGTGGATGTTCCTCGGCATCCTGGTGACCTTCCTCGTCACCAGGATGGTGACCAGGATGATCCGGTCGGGGAGCGGCGGGGCCGGGCTCGGCAACGTTTCGATCGGTGACAATCACGTTCACCACCAGGTCTTCGGCATCCTGATCATCATTGCCTCCGGCATCATCCTGGTATCGCAGAGGCCGTGGGGGGCCGCGCTTGACGCGGCGGCCGCGCTCTTCGGCGTGGGCGTCGGCCTCACGGTGGACGAGTTCGCGCTCTGGCTGCACCTGAAGGATGTCTACTGGGCCAAACAGGGCCGGCAATCGGTCGACGCGATCTTCTGCGTCCTAGTGATAACCGGGGCGCTAGTCGGCGGGTCCAGCTTCGTGACCGGCGCCATCGGGACGGCGGATTGGTGGTCGTCGATCGCCGGCATCGCAATCAACCTGGTGCTCTGCATGATCTGCCTGCTCAAGGGCAAGGTCGTGACCGGTGTCGTCGGCATCGCAATTGGTGTCGTTGCGCTGGTCGGGGCGATCAGGCTGGCTAAGCCGGGGTCCTGGTGGGCGGAGCGCCGCTACGCCACCCGGCCGCGCCGCGCCACCCGCGCCGCGCTCCGTTACGATCAGCGCCGCGTGGAGCGGTGGAACCGGCTGAAGGACCTCGTCGCCGGCGCCCCTTCACCGGAAAGCCAGGCTGAAACCGCTGGCCGACCGCCGACTGCTGGTTGACCGGGAGGCCGCCCAGATTCAGATAACCATCACACCGAACGGCTAACCCTAATCGGGGAGGTCATCGAGTTGTCCGCGACCATGGAAGGGAGACTACGGCAGGCATTCTGCGCTCTGGTCGGAAGCAAGTACGCCGCTGTAGTGGCCGGCGGGCAGGCCGCAGACTGGCTTATCGAGCAGTCCAACGCCCTCGCCGACGCGCACCACGAGATGTCAGATGTGGACCGGGAGGCGATCAAGACCGTGCTGACCCGCTGCAAAGCAGTCAACGTGCAGCGTAACCACCTCGCGCACAGCGTGGCGATAGGCCTTAGGTTCAATCCCGCTTTCCAGATGGTCAGGAGTCGTCGCCATAAGTATTCTTCGGACGTACGGCCATTTACGCTTACTGATATTCGCGCAGTCGCCAGCGAGCTACTGTCAGCTGGAATTGCGCTCACTGATGTCATGACTGAGGCCGTCGGCCGTGATCTTATGGATATCAGTGAAGCGCTCTTCTGGGAAGACAGCTTCGGAGACGACGAAGATTCCTGACGGCTCGTGCGGGGCAAGAGGCAAACTGACCTTGAATGAGATACGCATCTGCCGCCTGATGACGAGGCCATACAGAACTGGAACATCTGCGTACAGGTGCCGAGCCACAGCACCCCTAGCGTCAACCGCAGATATTCGGCGATCTGTAATTGTTTTAGCCAACTGCGACTCACTCGTTAGTCACATACCGTGACCGACGATCGGCTGTGGATAGCGGATCTGTCGGATCACCCCGAGGCGCCGTCGCTTCGACGTTCGACGCCTCCACTCAGCGAGTACAGAGACGCGAAACGATCTGTCGGCCGATATCGCGATCAGCGGCGCACAGCGCCTCCATCGCGTCACGCTCAGTCCCGTGCCCGCCTAGCGGCGCATCGTCACCGCTGCCCACGTCACCATAGGTCGCCACCCGTTAGCACGTAGAGGAACGGCACGAGCGGGATGAGGGCGAACAGAGCCCATGCCACCTTCGCACCGCCCCCGATATTACGGCGAGTTGCCAAGTCAATCCATATGAGGATCACAGCGACGGGATGCAGGAGACAGACCAGGAGTTCGAGAACCTTCTTCATCATCTCTTGAACCTAACAGGCCCCCCGCGGCGCTGCTCGCAGGGATCCAGGGCGGGGTGTCGATCATGCTGTCCACCGGCCAGTCCACGCACCTGCGGGCGGCGCTGGACTGGTGGATCGCGCGGCTGCACGCCGCAAGCGGTGTCGCCCGCTAGGTGCAGAACTGGCTGCTCTGCGCACGGCGGACGGTCCATGCGGGGGCGATTACGGGTCGTGCAGAGTCGGCGTTCCGCGTGCCCTTGCGCTTAGTGCGCAAATCCGCCGCCGCCGAGCCGAGTACCCGCTGGTCAGCATGCTGCGCCACCGCTCAGCGCCGAAACTTGGCCCAAGTCAGGTCTCAATCAGCGTGTGATCAACATCCCACAGCAACAGCACCTGCTTGCCAGCAGCTCCCACGATCATCCTCTCGCCCTCGGCCAGGCCACAGCATACGCGGCTCTTCATTGACCCAGCTCACGGCCCCGGTGCGGCATACCCACACAACCACCGTCGGCCGAATCGGCCGGACAGCAGCGGCTAGGACCATCAGCGGTCGCGCGAAACGCGCAAGACCGGCTGCACTTTCGCTCAAGCGCTCAAGCGCTGCGTTGCCGAATTGTGCCGTTCTTAGATCAAGGCACCGCCGCTGCGCGGCGCCGCTGGCCCGGCTCCTGCGCCGGGCTCAGCCTTGGGAGGCCCGCCCGGCGCAAGCCGGGCCACACCGACAATGCGCGCAGATCAAGATGGCTCACACGTCATGCTGACCGGTTCTGTGCGCAGCCGCCGTGCTGGCTCCCGATTGTCCAGCACGCGGCCACCGTGGCTGCTGTCCGCGCTGGACGCGGAGACGTCAGGGTATCCACTTAGCCACAATCAGGACGAATACGCCCGCCGCAAAAAGCCTCGGTATTGGAGAGGATCCGTGAACTTGCCATGCAAGAAGACCGGGCTGGTGTCTCTGCCGGGATGCCTTTGTTTACTGCTGCGGGGGGACGCTGGCCAGTTCCTGTTGTGGCTGGCTGGCAGGCAGCGTAGCCGCCTGCCAGATCTTTGCCGCGAGCAGGATCATCGCTGCCGCGAAGGGCAGCATGTACAAGATGACGACGGGCCCGGCGGATATTTGCTGCTGGGCGACTTCCAGGCCGACGAAGAACAGGACCGCCAGCCAGCGCGGAACGGCCCGGCTTCGCCACAGCGCAATCCCCATGAGCAGCGGCGCAACGTAGATACCGATGAAATAGACGTAGAGAAACACATGGCCGAATCCGGAGTTGAAGGTTGTCACCAGGAACTGCGCGGCCGCGGCTCGTGTCGTGTGCGCCGTGGCGGCAGCGGCGACGTTGGGGAAGACCAGGACTTCCACGATGGCTCCGCAGAAGGCACCGATTCCCCCGATCAGCGCCGCGACCGTGGCGAGTACCGAACCGCGGTTTCTGGCCAGCGCGGCGATCGCGGCGTACGAGACGGCCAGAGCCCCCAGGCCGAGAACCGCGAATGTGCCTGCGATGTAGACCTGAGTCGGGTGCTGTGCCGCGATGGCCAGCAGCTTGAGCGCGGTGGCCGTGTCCGTTGCCACCTGGTCGGTGCCTTTGGGGCTTAGTGCCTCGGCGCTTATATAGAGCACGGCGGCGATGGGGAGGAAAAGGGCGAGTATCCGCTGACGGGTCCGGGCAGCTGTATCCATGGACTTCTCCCGTCGGTTAGAGGCCGATCGCCTCGC
>NZ_JBARCR010000908.1:0-4125 GCF_049794275.1 Trebonia sp. | reverse complement strand
GGCCTCGGCCAGCCGCCGCTCCAGGGCGGCGAGCAGCAGCGGGTGCGGCCCGAGCGGGCCGGCGCAGCTCACGTCCAGCGGGGTGGCGGCGCTGGCGGCGGCGATCTTCGCCGGGATGTCCGCCTTGCTGTGGTAGGCGGCGGTGAGCAGCAGCGGGACGACCACGCACGCCCCGTCGCCGCCGACCGCGGACAGCGCCTGCGGCAGCGACGGCGCGCAGTGGTCGAGGAATGCCGCCTTGACGTCGAGACCGCCCAGGCCCCAGGCCATCGCCCGGTACCGCACCACCGCGAGCAGCTCGCTCACTGTCGCCGCGGCCCGCGGATCCCGCGACCCGTGGGCGACCGCGACCAGCGGCGTGCGATTACCCCCGGCCCGGTTCAGGGCGGCCGGGTCCAGGGCGGCCGGGTTCAGACGTGGATGCCGCATTCGGTCTTGCCCGTTCCCGCCCACCGGCCGCTCCGCGGGTCGGCGCCCGACTCCACCCGCAGCGTGCAGGTGCGGCAGCCGATCGACGGGTACCCGTCGTACACCAGCGGGTTCACCAGCACGCCGTTCGTGGCGATGTAGTCGTCGACCTGCTTGCCGGTCCAGGACACGATCGGGTTGACCTTGACCATCTCGCGGTTCTCGTCCCAGGCGACGACGGGCGTCGACCGGCGGGAGGTGGTCTCCTCGCGGCGTACGCCGGTGATCCACGCGTCGTAGCCGGACAGCGCCCGCTCGAGCGGCTCGACCTTCCGCAGGTAGCAGCACAGGTCCGGGTTGCGCCCGAATAGCCGCGGGCCGAGCTCGGCGTCTTGCTCCTCGACGGTGCGGGACGGAGTGACGTTGATAAGGTTCACCGGGTACACGGCGGACACCGCGTCGCGGGTGCCGATCGTCTCGGGGAAGTGGTAGCCGGTGTCGAGGAACACCACGTCGATGCCCGGGCGGATCGCCGAAGCCAGGTGGATGATGACCGCGTCGGTCATCGACGAGGTGACGCAGATCCGGTCGCCGAACGTGTCGGTCGCCCACCGGATGATGTCCTCGGCAGAGGCGTCCTCAAGCTCCTCAGCTGCCTGTTCGGCGAGACTGCGCATGTGCCGCGGGTCCTCCACACCTCGTTCGTCGTCAAGGTCCGAACTGGCCGGACCGAAAGGGTACTCCAGACCGCCAAGAGTAAGCCCTACGGTGGTCACAGCGCGGCTCCTATCCCGGCAAAGCGTAGCTGGAAGCTCCTTGTGCAACTGCGGCAGTGCCATTCGCCGTCCGCCGCGCCCTGGGGTTCGAGGTCCTCTTCTCCGCAGTACGGGCAGTAGAACGGCACTGCCCGCCCGGATGGGCTGGTCATGACAGCTCCTCGTCGGTCGCGCGCATCGTCCATTGTGAGAATGTCTCGCCCTGCTGGCGGTTCGCTGTGAAGCGGCGCAGCACGCGCTCCACGTAGTCGGGAAGCTCGTCGGCGGTCGTCTTCAGGCCGCGGACCTTCCGGCCGAATCCTGAGCCGGCCGCGTCGCCGCCGAGCAGCGTCCCGCCGAGGTGCACCTGGAACCCCTCGACCTGGTGGCCCGAGTCGTCGGTGACCAGCGAGCCCTTGAGGCCGATGTCGGCGGTCTGGATGCGGGCGCAGGAGTTCGGGCAGCCGTTGACGTTGATCGTCACCGGGGTGTCGAAGCCGGGCAGCCGCCGCTCGAGCTCGTCGATCAGGCTGCTGGCGCGGGCCTTGGTCTCCACGATCGCCAGCTTGCAGAACTCGATCCCGGTGCACGCCATCGTGTACCGGCGGAACATGGTCGGCTTCACCGGCAGGCCCGCCGCCTCGAGTTCGGCGACGAGGTGGCCGGTCCTTGCCGGCGGCACGTCCAGGATCACCATCTTCTGCTCGGTGGTGGTCCGCACCCGGCCGCTGCCGTACTTGTCGGCCAGCGCGGCGATGGCGTGCAGGGCGTCGCCGTTGAGCCTGCCGACCTTCGGCGCGAAGCCGACGTAGGCCAGCCCGTCCTTCTGCGGGTGCACGCCGATGTGGTCCCGCAGGCCGGCGTCGATGTTGACCGGGGCCGGCCCGTCGGGCAGCGCGTAGCCGAGGTACTCCTTCTCCAGCACCTCGCGGAACCGCTCCGCGCCCCAGTCCGCGACAAGGAACTTGATCCTGGCGCGGTGCCGCAGCCGCCGGTAGCCGTAGTCGCGGAACAGCGACGCGACCGCGGCCCACACCTCGGGCACCTGCTCCTGCTTGACGAACGTCCCCAGTCGCTGGGCGATCATCGGGTTGGTGGACAGCCCGCCGCCGACCCACAGGTCGTAGCCGGTCTCGCCGGTCGCCGGGTGCTGCACGGCCGCGAACGCGACGTCGTTGATCTCGTGGTGAGAGCACTGCGCGGCGCAGCCGCTGATCGAGGTCTTGAACTTGCGCGGCAGGTTGGAGAACGCCTTGTCGCCGATGAACGTGGCGTGGATCGTCTCGATCTCCGGCGTGGCGTCGATGATCTCGTCGGCGTCCAGGCCGGCGAGCGGACAGCCGAGGATGACGCGCGGCGTGTCGCCGCAGGCCTCGGTGGTGTCGAGGCCGACCGCTTCGAGCGCCTCCCAGATCGCCGGGACGCTCTCGATCTCGATCCAGTGCAGCTGGATGTTCTGCCGGTCGGTGACGTCCGCGGTGCCCCGGGCGTACGTGTTCGAGATGTCCGCGATCGTGCGCAGCTGCGCGCCGGACAGCTGGCCGCCGTCGATCCTGACCCGCAGCATGAAGTACCGGTCGTCGAGCTCCTCCGGCTCCAGGATGGCGGTCTTGCCGCCGTCGATGCCCGGGCGCCGCTGCGTGTACAGCCCGTACCAGCGGAAGCGCCCGCGCAGGTCAGCCGGGTCGATTGAGTCGAAGCCGCGCTTGGAGTAGACGTCGATGATCCGCTGGCGGACGTTCAGCCCGTCGTCGAACTTCTTGTTCTCCTCGTTCTTGTTGAGCGGCTCGCGGTAGCCGAGCGCCCACTGCCCCTCACCGCGCTTGCGGCGGGCCGGGGTCTTTGGCCTGGTGGCGTCCTTGGTCGCAGTTGCTCCGGAAACGGGAGACACGCGGCGGTTCCTCACTAACGGTCGTAGTCCTGGCGCGAGCACGCGCCGCTTGGCCGTTAGCGGCTTCAGGAAACAAAAAAGCCGCCCCAGCTACGTGGCGCGCGCCCTTTGGTACTCAGCGGGTTTGTAACGTTGAGTTAAACGTCGGGCGGCGATCAGCGTGCGGGACGACACATGGCGCTACGGACACGCAGGAGGTCGACGTGCCTGCGCACGACGAGCATGGGGTCCGTAACATTCACCTTTGCAGGATCACACACTTGTGCGTTGTCTGTCCAGCGAAGGTGAGTCACGTGGGCGTTAACCTTTCCGCACCTCGCGGCTATTCCGCCGCTCGCGTTAAAAGTTGTAACGTTACGGTCTCGATACAGCCCTCGGCCGGCCCTTATTGATGTCTCAGCCCTGCCGCACCCAGCTGAGCGGCGGTTCGACCGCGTCCTGCCGCGCGTCCTGCGTCGGCAGGTGCTGGCAGTCGCACCAGGTGCCGCCAGGGCAGTCCTGGTGGTGCCGCTGGCGGCACGGAACGCAGATCATGGTCTTCATTGTGCCGTCTTTACCGGGTGTGCGCGCTTTACCGGGTGTGCGCCGCGGGTATAACACGGCGCGAGATGCCCAGCGCGTTCGCCGGACGCCGCGCGGTCTGGCCCATGCGTTTTTCGGACCGCGCTGCTGCCGGGCTGCTCTTGGGCGAGTGCCTCCGGCTGGCGATTGGTCATTCTTATCCCGAACGTACGGTGGTGACCGCGCTGCCGAGAGGCGGTGTCGCGGTCGGGGCCGGCGTGGCACGGTGCCTGGGCGTCCCCCTCGAGGTGCTCGTGACGAGGAAGATCGGCCATCCCGACGAGCCCGAGGTAGGGCTTGGCGCCATCGCGGAAGGCGGCGACCCGGTCTTCGACCCCCGCATGCTGGATCAGGTCCGGCTCCGGCCTGACGACCTGGCCGGCGTCGTCGCCAGCGAGCGAGCCGAGCTCACCCGCCGCGTCGCCGTCTACCGCGGCGGCCTGCCGCCGCCTGACTTCGCCGGCCGCCATGTGATCGTGGTCGACGACGGGCTGGCGACCGGGGTGACGG
>NZ_JBARCR010000907.1:0-6896 GCF_049794275.1 Trebonia sp. | reverse complement strand
AGGCGCACCCGCTGCCTGCCGGCTAGCCCAGAGGCCTAGCCCCGCCCGTCGGCTAGCCCAGGTAGTGCAGCCGGGTCAGCGGCAGGCTCTCCGCCTCGTGCACGGGGACCTCCGCACCGCCCACCAGTACCGGCGCGTCCCCTGGCGGCACCACGACGTGCGGCACGAACTCGTTACGCACCATGTCCGCCCGGGTCAGGCCCCGTGCCCCTGAGATCGGCAGGTAGCGGACCCCGCCGGGCAGCGAGCCCCGCAGGCCGGAACTCGACAGCACGCCACCGGCGACGAACTGCACCGACAGCGACCGCGGCGCGTCGCCGAGCCCGCCGAAGTACGCCCGCATCGACCGCGGCTGGGTGATCCGGGTCGAGCCCGACCCGGAGCCGGACGCGCCCCAGGCGACGAACCCGGACTTCAGCACCAGCTCAGGAGTGGTGCCGAAGCGTGCGGGGTCCCACAGCACGATGTCCGCCAGCCGCCCGGCCGCCAGCGACCCCACGTGCAACGCCATGCCGTGCGCGATCGCCGGGTTGAGCGACAGCTTGGCCAGGTACTGCAGCACCCGGGAGTTGTTCGCGTACGTCGGTCCCGTCTCCCCGGCCAGCGTCGCCTGCACGTGGGCGAGCTGCCAGGTGCGCCGCGCCACCTCGGCGATCCGGCCCATGCCCATCGAGTCGGAGTTGACGATGCTGATCGCGCCCAGGTCGTGCAGCAGGTTCTCGGCCGCGATGCCGTGCCGCCTGATCCGGCTCGCCGCTATCCCGCGATCCGACGCCAGCCGCCCGTGCAGCTTGTGCACCGTCATCGTCATCGGCAGCAGCTCATCGACCGTCGCCACGGTCAGCGGCAGCGTCGGCGTCGTCGACGACCCGAGCACATGCGGAAAGTTCAGGATCGACAGCACGTCGGGGTGCCCGCCGCCGCCTTCCACGTGGTACGCGTGCACGGTGCGCCCCGCCGTGGCGGCGATGGTGTCGGCGAGGTAGCCGGACTCGTTCAGCGTGTCGGTGTGCAGGGCCACCGGCAGGCCGGCGCCCTCCGCCACGGTCAGGCAGGTGTCGATCTGCGCGGGTGTGGCGCCCCAGTCCTCGTGCACCTTGAACCCCCCGCAGCCTGACTCGACCGCCGCGGCCAGCAGGCCGTCAGATCGCGACGAGCCGCGGGCGAGGAACGCCGCGTTCAGCGGCGTCCCGGCCCACCCGGCGATCAGCGACCGCATGTTGTACGCCGGGTTGGCGCCCACGTCCCAGACGCCGCCCATGCCCATGCCGACGATCGTCGTGACTCCGGACGACAGCGCCGCGGGCGCGATCGCCGGGCTTGACAGGTGCACGTGCGAGTCGATGATCCCCGCCGTGGCGATCAGCCCCTCGCCGGGCACGATCGCGGTATGAGAGTCGACGACGAGGTCCACGCCGGACTGCACGTCCGGGTTTCCGGCCCGGCCGATCCCGGCGATCCGGCCGTCGGCGATCCCGATCGAGGTCTTCCGCACGCCGAGCAGCGGGTCGAGCACGAGCACGTTCGGGATGATCATGTCGAGCGCGCTGTCTCTTCCGGAAGCACGGTCTCTTCCGGAAGCACGGTCCCTTCCGGAAGCACGGTCCCTGCCGGGCGCCCGCGCCGTCGCGAGCACGCCGTCCCGCAAGGTCTTGCCGCATCCGCTGATCAGCTCGTCGCCGGGGAACACGTCGTCGGCCTCGACCTCCACCCACAGGTCCGTGTCGGCCAGCCGGACCCGGTCCCCGGTGGTCGGCCCGTACCGCGAGGCGTACTCGCCACGGGGCAGCGCGGTCATGCCGAAGCCCCGGTCACGCCGAAGCCCCGGGTCACGACGTCCCCCACGGAAACGCCACGATCACGGCGGGCGCCTCCCGCGACTCGCCGGGCCGCAGCAGCAGCGCCTCCCCGGCGGGCAGGTCGAGCCGGCATCCCACGGCGAGCCCGCCGGCCACGACGACGGCGGGGTTGACCTGGTCGAGCGGGAAGTGCGAGGAGATCCACACGTCCCGCGGCCCGGTGTTGCGCAGCATGACCGTGCGCCGCGGCAGGCCGGCCGCGAGCTCGATGTAGCCGGGTTCTGTGACAGTCGCCCCCGCCCGTTCGGGAAAAGAATCAGACGCCCCGAACGGGGCATCGACGTGAACCAGCGTGGAGCCCCACGGGAACAGCGCCTCCACCTCCAGCACGGGAACAAGCGACGGCACCCCGGGCAGCAGCGCGGCGGCAGGCACCACCGAGCGCGCACGGGCCACGATGTCGGGCAGCGGCACGCCGTCCCAGGCCATCTCGCAGATCTCGTCGCAGACCAGCGCGACCGCCTCGGTCGCCCCGAGCCGCGTGCCGCGGGCCAGCCGCCGCCTGGCCAGGTCCGCGGCCGCCGCCAGCAGCAGCCGCTCCTCTTCCCTGGGAGTCAGGTGCATGCGCAGCACTCTACGGGTGGCGGCACACGACGGGACGCTACGGGTGGCGGCGCTCTAACAGGTGGCAATGACTCCCGGACGGCGCGGCCAGGTCGATCGCCGGGTTCGTGTCGAAGAATCCGAACGGCTTCAGCGTGAACCCCGCGTATTCCACCGGCATCACCGGGAAGTCCTCCGGCCGGCAGAAGTGGGTGACCCCCACCGTGTGCCACAGCACGATGTCGGTGTCGGTCACGGGCCGGTCGGCGGCCGTCCATTCCGGCAGGCCCGCGCCGCCGGGGTGCTGGTACGGGAAGTCCCCGGCGGGATGCCGCTCGGCGGCGGCGTACGGCGTGACCCACAGGTGCTTGGTGGCGAACGCCGCGCGGGCGGTGATCGCCGCCGACGGCTGGGCGAGCAGCGGCGCCGACGCGTGCGACGGGACCAGCTTGTAGGCGACGGGCTCGCCGACGGCGTTCCGCACGCCGTGGTTGACGATCTTCCAGTACCGGGCCTTCTCCGGCGCGGCGAGACGTTGCGCCGACGACTCCGTGGCCAGCAGCGTCGCCTCAGCCGTGAACGAGTTCCCGTACGGGTTAGCGGGCCCGGCAGGGACCGGCACCGCGTCGACCTCGTAGACGGAGTTGGCCGGCCCGTCCAGGCACATGTCGAGCCGGTAGCAGAACATGTGCTGGTGGTGCGGCCCGGCGAGCTCAGGCGTCACGGGGTTGGCATACGGGACGCGAGTGCCGGGCGCGACCGCCTGGGTCTGGATGATCCCGGTGAGCTTGACCTCCGCCTGGATCGTCCCGTCCAGGTAGAAGTACCAGTAGAAGCCGTAGTCGTAGTTGCCGACCGTCGCGACGAACGACACGACCATCCGCCGCGACCTGCGCGTCTCGGCGACGCCGTTGAGCGGGTCGGCGTGCTTCCAGAGGATGCCGTAATCCTCTTCGTGCAGGCAGATCGCGTTCTTCAGCGGCGCGGCGTCCCCGTCCTCTGACACGGCCACCGTGTCCAGGTAGACGATCTCGCCGAGGCAGTCGCAGCCGAGTTCGAGGGAATTGGCCATCTTGCCGAGGCCCACGTCGCCGGCGTCGAACGTGCTCTTCCACCAGTGGCTCAGCGACGCCGACCCGTACGGCACGACCATCTCGGCCATGCTGGCCCGGTACAGCACCGGCCGCACCCGCTCGCCCGCCACGTAGGAAACCTCGTGCAGCACCAGGCCCTCGATCGGGTGCATGGTGATCCGCAGCTGCCACGGGCCCCACCGCAGCCAGCCGTCGTCCACGGTGAAGCCGGGCCCGTCCGGCTGCAGGATCTCGAGCGGCGCCAGCGTGCGCGCCGCGGGGAAGCTGGCCGCGTCATACCGGCAGGGCGCTGCAGGGACCGGCACGATGTCGCCGTCCTGCAACTCGACCATCTCCGACGTGTCCATGTCCCAGATGGCGAGCAGGTTCTCGACCGGCTTCGCGTACGGGTTGCTGCCCGGCCCGTCGAGCAGGTAGGGGACGCCGCGGGCGAGCCGCCGCCCTGTCTTGTCCACGTCGAGGCCGAAGTTGCTGGCCGGCCACGTGTCGACCTGTACGCGTGACATGTCGGTGATGCCCCGCCTGGCGAGCGCCGCCTGGAACGCCGGGTCGTCCCTGATCCGCTCGCCGGTGGCCGTGAACTCTTCCATCATGATCGGCGGCCGCGCGCCGGGCACCGGCACCCTGGCGGTGACCGCGTTCTCGTCGAGGGAGACGGTGATCATCCAGGTCAGCCGTTTCGACCGCTCGTAGGTGACGGCGAGCGCCGCGCGCGGCAGCGGGGTGCCGTCCCAGCCCAGCACGTCGGCCTTCTCCGGCTCCGCGAGGGTGACGTAGACCAGCCGCGCGCCATCACCGGTGGCCGCCAGGGCGAGCTTCGCGGCGATGCCGGTCTCCGCCACGGTGAGCGGCGCCAGGGGGTGACGGGCCGATATTCCGGCAGAACGTGGGGTTGCGACTGTCATCGGTCAAGCTCCATCTAACGGCGGGGACCGCGGGGGAACACTGCCGTAGATGCCCGTCCGGCGCCCGCCGGACACCTCGCCCCTTTTACGGCATCTCGGGCAACTCGGCCACCTCGCCCCGCTGGGCCGCATCGGCCACCTCGGCCACCTCAGCCTGCTCCGCGGCGAGTTCGCGCGCCCCCCGGCGACGGGTGCCGAGCGCGAGGTACCCGGCCACGACCGCGGTGCCGGCGACCATCGCCAGCGCGCTCACCCCGAGCGACACCCGCAGCCCGAACACCGCGCCGAGCAGGCCGACCGTGAACCCGCTGCCGATGCGCAGCCCGTTGGCGGCCACGCCGTAGAGGCCGACCACCTGGCCGCGCTTCTCCCGCGGCGCGAGCAACTGGACCACGGTCTGCGTGATGGACATCGCGGCCAGGTTGGCGATCCCGCCGACGACGAGCAGCAGCGCCGCGACGAGGTAGTCATGGCTGAACGCGAACAGCGCCGAGGACAGCCCGTAGACCGCGGTGGACCACATCGCGGCGCGCACGGACAGCCGCAGCCAGCCGGTGCCCTCGAGCAGCAGCCCGCCGAGCACCCCGCCGAGGCCGTTGGCGAACAGCAGCACGCCGTAGGCGGTGCCGCCGCTGGCGCCGTCCATGCTGGTGGCGATCGCCGGCATGGCCGTCTGTATCGCGGAACCGACGAAGAACGAGCCGAGCCCCGCGAGGACGATCATCGCGACGATCACCCGGTCCTTGCTGACCTCGCGGAACACTCGCAGCGCGGCGAGCGCGCCCACCCGCTGCCGCGCGATTATCCCGCCGCGCGTGTGGCCGGTGTACTTGGTGCGCGCCATGAGCACGGTCAGCGGCAGGTAGATCGCGATGTTGCAGAAGATGCCGCGTTCCGGCCCGAGCCCGAGCAGCAGCGCCGACCCGACGACCGGCCCGAGCAGGATGCCCAGCGACCGCGCGGTCGAATTCAGCCTGATGGCGCTCGGCAGGTCGGCGGGGCCGACGAAGTCTTCCAGCATGAGCTGCTCGGCGGGCATCCAGATCGCGCCCGCCATGCCGTGCAGGACCAGCAGCACGCAGGCGTTCCAGACCCGGAGCGTTCCGGTGGCGAACAGCAGCCCCCAGCACGCCGACACGGACATGAACAGCAGCTGCGCGCCCTGGATGAGCTTGCGGCAGTCGTGCCGGTCGGCGAGCGCCCCGAAGTACGGCGACAGCAGCAGGAACGGCAGCCAGTGGCTGAACACCTCGAAGCCGGTCAGCGCGGGGGAGTGGAACTTCTCCCACAGCACCCAGTACGTGATGACGTGCTCGACGTTGTCGGCCATCATCGCGAGCGCGCCGCCGAGCAGGTAGATCCGGCACGAGGGGTTGCGGAGCGCCGCGAACTTCGCCGGCTGACCCACGTCGTCGAGGGGGACGTGCGTCGGGACCCCGCAGGCAGCACACATTTACGGGTAATTGTAAAGCGGAACTAACGAACGCCCCCGGTGTTGAGACCTTAGGTGCTGAGACCTAGCTCACGCGCGATCAGCATGCGCTGCACCTCGGACGTGCCCTCGCCGATCTCGAGGATCTTCGCGTCCCGGTAGAACCGCCCGACGGGGAACTCGTTCATGAACCCGTACCCGCCGAAGACCTGCGTCGCGTCCCGCGCGTTGTCCATCGCCGCGTCGGAGCCGGTCAGCTTGGCGATCGCCGCCTCCTTCTTGAACGGCTCCCCGGCCAGCATCCGCGCGGCCGCGTGATACCAGGCCAGCCGCGAGTTGTGGGCGCGGGTCTCCATATCGGCGATCTTGAACTGCAGCGCCTGGAATCTCCCGATGGGACCGCCAAAAGCCTTTCTATCCCGAACGTACGCGACCGACTCATCCACGCACCCCTGCGCCAGCCCGGTGGACAGCGCCGCGACGGCGACCCGCCCTTCGTCCAGCGTCGCCAGGAACTGGGCGTACCCCCGGCCGCGCTCGCCCAGCAGGTTCGCCTCCGGCACCCGGCACCCGTCGAACGACAGCTCGTGCGTGTCGGACGCCGACCAGCCGACCTTGGAGTATTTCCTCGCGACGGTGAGGCCTGGCGTACCCGATGGCACCAGGATCGTGGAGATCTCCGGCTTGCCATTACTCGTCGTCCCGGTGGCCGTGCTTCCCGTGAGGGCCGCCACGGCGATCACGCCGGTGATGTCGGTGCCTGAGTTGGTGATGAACGACTTCGTCCCGTCGATGACCCAGTGCCCGTCCTCTAGTCTCGCCTTGGTGCGCATGGCGCCGGCCACGTCCGTGCCGCCGCCCGGCTCCGTCAGCCCGAACGCGGCCAGCATCTCCCCGGCGCAGAGGGGCGGCAGCCACTCCCGCTTCTGCGCCTCGGTGCCGTACCGGTAGATCGGCATGATGCCGAGTGAGACGCCGGCCTCCAGCGTGATCGCGACCGAGGAGTCGACCCGGCCGAGTTCCTCCAGGGCGAGGCAGAGCGCGAAGTAGTCGCCGCCCATCC
>NZ_JBARCR010000906.1:0-2708 GCF_049794275.1 Trebonia sp. | reverse complement strand
ACTGGTGTCCTCGCGGTGGCTCGAACTGGTGCTCGTTGTCCTGCTCGCGGCCGGGTTTTCGGTCGTGGCGTTCCGTTTCAACGAACCGTCCAGCCTGCTGTTCTTGCCGATCCTGGCGTGGGCGGCGCTCCGGCTACGTGACCTAGGCGTGGTTCTTACTGGCGCGGCGTTCGCGGCGGTGGCCAACTATATGACGGCGGCCGGGTACGGCGAGTTCGCTCAGCTGGGGCTGTCGCCCGCGGCTTCGGTGGCCGTCACGCAGGCCTATATCGCCCTGGTCGTCCTGGTCGGCTGGGTGCTGGCTCAGGAAGTCGCGGGCCGGATGTCTGCGGTGCAGGACCGGGACAGCGCACGGCTGGAGCGAGCGATGGCCGAGGCCCGGCGGGAGGCCGCCGAGCTGGGCGCGGTGCTCGCTGATGCCGCCACGGTCAACTCCGTCGGTGACCAGGTATCTGCCGCGGTGAGCGCCCGGCTGGACGCGGCGCATGTGGTGATCAGCGTGCTGGTATCCGACGGACGTCGGTTCGAGCCTCTCGCGGGTGGCGATGCTGCCGCGCGGGTGGCGGTCATGTCAGCGGAGTGGACGGTTGATTCCGACGCCCCGGGACCGCGCGCGGTCCGGGATCGCGCTGCTGTGTATGTGGCCGACCTGAAGGCACCCGACGCGGGGATCGGGTCCGCGGCCGCGCTTCCGTTGCTTACCGAGGTCGGCGCCCTTGGCTGTCTCGCCGTATGGTGGGCCGGGCCGCATGAGGCGACCGCCGTGGAACGCGAGTATCTGCGGAGCATGGCCGAGACGACGAGCCGGGCCCTGGAGCGGGCCCGGCTCCGGGAGGCCGAGCGGCGCGAGCACGCGCGGGTCGAGGCACTTGCCGAGCTCACCAGGCTGCTCGCCGGGGCCCTGACCCCCGAGGCGGTTGGCGAGGTGGTGGCCGATCGCGTCCGCGCGGCCGTCGGTGGCGCCGACGCGCTATGCCTCGGTGTCGTCAGCCAGGACGGCCGGCGGCTGAAGTGGATCACCACGGTCGGCTACGCGGAGGAGCTCTGCGAGCAGTTCTCGGACCTGCCGATGGACGTCCCCGCCGCCGCGACCGATGCCGCCCGGACAGGCCGCCCGGTGATCATCCTGACGCCGGCCGAGTATGAACAGCGCTATCCGGGCCCGGATACCCCGGCGGTCGTCGCGCACGGATCGAGCTGGCTGGCATGGCCGCTGGGCGTGGGCGGGGCACCTGTTGGCGCGATCGGCCTGATGTGGAGGCATCCTCAGCAGTTTGAGCCAGGGCAGCTCACCGTCGTCGCCGCCGTCGCCGACCTCGTCGCGCAGGCTCAGGTCCGCGCCCGCGTCTACGCCGATGAGCACGCGCTCGCCGCGGTCCTGCAGCGCGCGATCATGCCCGTGGCAGCCGCGGTGATTCCCGGCCTGGAGATCGGAGCCGACTACCGGCAGGCCGGAACGGCCCGGCAGGTCGGCGGGGACTGGTACGACGCGATGGCCCTGCCGGGCAAGCGCGCCTACCTGGCTGTCGGCGACGTGGTCGGGCACGGCCTGACCGCCGCCGAGGACATGACACAGCTGCGTAATGCCGGGCGTACCCTGGCCATCGCCGGTTACCAGCCCGCCAGCATCCTTGAAGAACTGGCGCGCGTCACCGACTGGGCGACCAGCGGGAAGTTCGCCACCGTGGCGGCTGCGATCATCGAGCCCGACGTGTCCCTGATCACCTACGCCACCGCGGGCCACCCGCCGATCCTGATCCGCCGGGCCAAGACCGGGACGGTGGAGATTCCCCCGCCCGCCGAGGGGCCAGCCCTGTGCCTCCCGAGCGGCCAAGGCTGTCGGCAGTACACCCAGGGCCAGACGAGTTTCGACGTCGGCGACATCATGCTCATGTACACCGACGGGCTGATCGAGCGGCGCGGCGAGGATCTCACCGAAGGCATAGCCCGCGTCGCCGAACGATTGCAGGCATGGCAGCCCGGCGCGCGGCTCGGCTGCCTTTGCGACGAATTGATCGCGTCCCTCGCGGCCGAACCCCAGCTCGACGACATGTGCGTGCTAGCTGTCTCCCGGCCAGGACCGGACCGGGCGCAGGGAGAAGCGTCCTGATCCGCACTCCGGCACCTCCGGCAGGTTTCGGCTTTCTCGGCTATGGCACGCCTGCCGTCAGCGGCGCACTGGCAAAGCCAACATCGGCCTCCGGCCCGAGTATCCGCCGTTCTGGTCTGGTACCTGCGTGCGACGATGGTGTGCGTGACAGCAGCAGGTCCGGGTGATCGGTGCACCTCGGCTCGGCCGCCGGCCCTGTCATGCCGGTAGGTGCGCGCGCTCGGACGGCTGGTGACCGGCGTATGCGCGATGACTTTCGCGGTCGTCGCGCGTCTTACCTGCGACACGCTGTCAGCCGGATGCCCGCTGGACAACGAGGGGATGGCTCATGGAGATCACCAATCTGGGCAAGGCGGACGGGCTGCCGCCGGTGGACTGGGCCGCCGTTGCTGAGAAGCTCGACGCCGGGTCGGCGCCAGCGCCGGACGCAGCGAACTCCCGCACGACCTGGCTGTCCACTATCAACGAGGACGGCAGCCCGCATGTGACCGCGGTCGGTGCCCTGTGGCTGGACGGCACGTTCTGGTTCCAGACCGGCGCGGGCACGCGGAAGGGGCGCAACGTCGCGCGCGATCCGCGGTGTTCGGTCGCGGTGTCG
>NZ_JBARCR010000905.1:0-8385 GCF_049794275.1 Trebonia sp. | reverse complement strand
GGCCAGGCCGGCCGCCGTCCTCGCCGGGCGGGGCGCCGGTCAGCTTCAGGAAGACATCATCCAGCGTCGGCCGGCGCAGCCCGATGTCGCTGACACCGATCTGTGCCCGGCGCAGCCCGGCGGCCGCCTCTTCCACCAGCTCGAGCCCGTTACGCGGAGCCGGGAGGGTGAGCCGGTCCGGGCGCTCGTCCGCCTGAGGCTCACCGCAGCCCACCCCGGCGAGCACCGCCTGCGCCCGGTCACGCTGCTCCGCGCTGTCCAGTTCGACCTCCAGGATCTGGCCGCCGACCCGGTCCTTGAGCTCGTTCCCTGTTCCCTCCGCGATCACCTTTCCGCGGTCGATGACGGCGATCCGGTCGGCTAGCTGATCGGCTTCCTCCAGGTACTGGGTGGTCAGCAGGAGCGTTGTCCCCTCGCGCCGCAGCTCGCGCACGACGGCCCAGATCTCGTTGCGGCTGCGCGGATCCAGGCCCGTGGTCGGCTCGTCGAGGAACAGCACCTGCGGGCGGGTCAGCAGGCTCGACGCGATGTCGAGCCGGCGGCGCATGCCGCCGGAGTAGGTCCGGGCCGGCCGGTCAGCCGCCTGCGCCAGGCCGAACCGCTCGAGCAGTTCGCCGGCCCGGCGGCGGGCGTCCTCACGGGTCAGCTTGAACAAGCGTCCGAACATCTCCAGGTTCTCCCGCCCGGTCAGCAGCTCATCGACCGCCGCGAACTGCCCCGTCAGGCCGATCAGCTCGCGGACAGCGGCAGGCTCCCTCGCCACGTCGCGGCCGAAGACCTCCGCCCGGCCCCCGTCCGGCGACAGCAGCGTGGCCAGGATCCGCACCAGCGTGGTCTTGCCCGCCCCGTTCGGGCCCAGCAGGCCAAACACCATCCCCGCCGGGACCTCGAGCCCGGCACTATCCAGCGCCACAGTCGCCCCGAAACGCTTGACCATACCCTCGACCCGGATTGCGGGCACCGAAGAACCATGTCCGTTTACCCCGGTCACTGGGTCCGTTCCCGGCTCGACTGGGCTTGTGCTGTTGGCACCTCGGCGCAGCTGGGTGGCGGCGTGCACGGAAGCATCCGTTGACGTAACCCGCTCGTTGTCCGCTGTCATGTCGCTCTCCTCAACCGGGCCGTGCCGGCCTTCGCGGCAGACTCAGCCTTGCCACCAGGCAGGTGACTGGTCGTCACCGGATCGTGGTGATTCGCCGGCGCGGGGCAACGCAGGACGGGAGGGCCGCCATCTGCTCGGCGAACCGTCCAGGCGCGACCGCCAGTTCGCCGACCCAGGCGGGCGGTCAATTGATCACGCTCTGGTGGCAATTCATAAGCTGTCCAGCCACGCGTGAAACCGGAACCCACGCGGCCGTCCACGTGCCGCTGACCAGCCAGTTATCCGGCTGCCGCCCGCTCCAGCGGGATCCGCCAGAGCCTGCCGGACAGTGCTGCCCCGATCGTCGCCTGGCGCATTCCGGTGCGCCAGGGACTGTCTCTTCCTGGCACCTCGACCGGATGACCGCCCGCGATTTTCCGGTGCAGATCGCCCAGATCTGCAGAACTCGATGGCCGATCTCCCAGTCGACCACGTCCACACCGAACGGCGGCTCGGTCGCGTCAAAGTGCCTGACTCGGACGGGCGGCCGAGGACGTCGGTGCCATTTGGAGCGGGTGGCAGGATCCAGGTAGTCGGCGCCAGTGGTTCCGAATCTGGGTGCTGGAGCCTTCGGTCAAGAGTTACCCTCAGGTTAGCTACCTGAGAGATGGGGTCGCCATGTGCCGCGGTGGTCGTCTAATAGGGGATTTCGTGGCCGGTACCGACGCCCGGCCTGGCCTGCCCGAAGAACTCCACGAGCATCTGACCACGACCGTGGACGGGCTGTGGGTGGTGTGGGCGCACAAGCTGGCCCGGCAGGCGGGCGATCTGTTCGTCCCGCTGACGGGCGGTTCCGGCTATCCGGCTGACGCCAGAGCTCAGTGCCGGTACCGGGGCGTCCGGGGTGCTCACGACGTCCCCGATCCGAGATGCACGTGCGGCTTCCACGCCCTCTCAAGTCCGAGGTTGCCCGGCCTGCCCGTCGGTCACGGCTGCACTGCGTTGACCGTTGCACTGTCCGGACGGGTGCTGGGCTTCGAGTGGGCCCGCGGGGGAGTGTTGTGGCGGGCGGAGCGGCAGACCGTGGTTCGCTTCGAGCGGTCGGCCCTGTCCGAGCGGGCGGAAGGGATTCCGGGCAAGCGCCGCCATCCCGGCGATCCCGACGGCCGTCCGGCTGTCGTGCCCGCTGTGACGCCCCGCGATTCAGGGCCGGTACGGCTGAACCTGCCCGTCTCTTCCCCGGTCCTGCCGGTGTGCGACGACGATGCGGGCTGGTGCGTGGAGTTCAGCACGCTCGAGCACTCGCCGGCATCTCTGGTCCTCGCCTAGCGCGAGCGCGAGCCGTAGCTACGCCACGATCCGTGGTTATCCCACCACCTCGACCACATCAGGCCGTGCTCCATAACGCCGAGTCGGTACTTAAGAAGATCGCCAGTCGTGGCGCATTCGAGGCTCACAGATCATCTGGTTCGGCATGCTCTTCTCCCGATCACCAGCTCAGCTAGGCCCGCCTGCGTTCGCCGCCTCTCGCCCTGGACGCGCACCGGTGTCCGTGCTCCCCGGTCGCCGGGCGCGCCGCGATGGCCGCACGTCTCAGCCCCTGAGCAACTGGCGGCCCATCATCATGCGCTGGATCTGGCTGGTGCACTCTCGATCACGCGGCCCGAACCTCGACGACACTGAGCGTCCAGGCGTGGCCGACGATTCGGATGGGGCGCAGTCCGGCCGAGTGCAGCAGCGTGAACATCTCCCGCTCGCTCCGCTCCTGGCCGCCGTATCCCATCATCGTCAGGTCGGCGCGGGCAAACCGGCGGTGGTCGGGGGTGGCGGCGAAGCGGCCGGGCAGCAGCCGGTCGATCAGCAGGAGCACGCCGTCGGCGCCCATGCCGTCGCGGCAGCTGGCGAGGATCTGCCGGGCGCGGGAGTCGTCCCAGTCGTGGATGATGTACTTAAGCAGGTAGCAGTCGGCCGGCGGTGGCGGGCCGTCGAAGAAGCTGCCGGGTACGAAGCCAGCGCGGCCAGCCAGCCCCTGACCCTTCAGGTACGCCAGCGCCCCGCGCTCCACTGACGGCAGGTCGAAGACCGATCCCGTCAGGTGCGTGCAGGACTGCAGCACGGCGGCCAGCAGGCCACCGTAGCCGCCGCCGGCGTCGACCACCGTGCGATGGGCGCTGAAGTCGTAGATGCGGCACAGGTCGATGGCGACGTCGCGGCTGCTGCCGACCATCGTCCGGTGCATATCGTCGAGCCGGTCGGTGTCCTCGCCCAGCCGGTCGAAGCCCTCCGGCCCCAGCGTGACCGAGTGACCCGCCCGGCCGGTCCGCACGATCTCGGGGATGTCGGCGAAGCCCCCCTTGCTCATGCCGCTGTAGAACAGCACGTCCCCGCGCAGCGAACCTTCCGCGTCTCGGCGCAGCAGCGCTCCGGCATCGGTGAGCGCGAACCGGCGGTCGCCGAGATCCTGGCACACGCCCAGCGCGCTGCCCGCGCGCAGCAGGCGAAACAGCTGGAACTCATCCAGCCCCAGCCGCTGCGCCAGGTCGCGGGCGGCGGCCGGACCGCTGGCCAGCGCTTCCGGAAGCTCAAGCTGCGTCAGGGCGGTCAGGACGTGGATTGGCCAGAAGCCGTCGATCAGCTCCTGGACATGGGCGGCTGCCGGATCATCAGATCGCATGCGAACTCCGTGAAGTAGGACGAATCACCGTAGTACCCAGCGAACCGCATGGGGTGCCTGCTGCATAGGACGTAAACAGCCCCATGAGCATCAACACAGCGCTTGATGGCCGCCGGGTGTCCCGCGCGACAAAAGTTCCAAGAAATCGCCTGTCGATGGCCTGCTTTCAGCCTAATGCGCTGCCGGGCAATACCCACGCGGCGGACCTGGCTGGTGCCCTCGCAGGTCTGGGTGTTGTTAGGTCTGGCTTCTAGCGGCCGGAACTTGCGTTCGCCACCCGGCCCCTGACCTCGCCCCCTGCCTGCTGGCCGGCGCAAGACAGCACCCGTGCAGGTGACGCGCTCCCAACCGGAGCGAACGGAGGTTCGCGTTGGCCCCGGCCGCAGATTGCCCTGCTCTGCGCATACAGCAGGCGACTCTGCCGTATGCCAGCCTCCACGCCGAACGGCGGCTCTCTCGCGGAAGCGGTCGGCCGACGAGGCCGGCGCCGCAGCGTCTGTCGTCACAGGCTCGCACTGAGAGCAGAGACGGTGGCCGGTGCCTACCCGGCGGCCCGGTACGCTCGTGCGATGCGCGGTTCGGTCACGGTTCACATGGCGGCATCCGCTGACATGATCTGGGATCTGGTCAGTGACGTTACCCGGGTCGGGGAGTTCAGCCCCGAGACGTTCGAGGCGGAGTGGCTCGGCGGCGCCGGCAGCCCCGAGGCGGGGGCGCGTTTCCGCCGTCACGTGTGGCGCAACGGCCGGGGGCCGGTGTACTGGACCGTCTGCACGGTAGCGGCGTGCGACCCCGGCCGCGAGTTCGCCTTCACGGTGGCCGGGCCAGGCGGGAAGACCGTGAACACCTGGCGGTACCAGCTGGAGCCCGCCGCAGACGGCACCGATGTCACCGAGTCGTTCGAGCTGCCCGACACGCTGCTGACGCGCCTGTACTGGATGGTCGCCGGTTCCGCCCGCGGCCGCACCAACATGAACAGCATGCGGGTCACCCCGGAGAAGATGAAGGCAGTCGTCGAAACCGTCGGCCGTTCCCGCTAGACCGAAGCTGGAACTCCGGCCGCCGATGCACGTCCGCGGAACGTCGTGTGCGGACGCGCCCCCGCCGACCGCCACCCGTCACTCATCGCAATCAGTCAAACGCGGCATCGGCACGCACGGAGCGATGGATCGCCGACTCTGCACTTAAGTCGACCTGGTTTCCGTGGCCTAGCGTTCCGTGCAGATCGTCCGGTTCGGTGGGTTGCGGCCGCTCCACTGAACATTTCGGATGGCATGACCACGGATGCCTTGAGATTGGAGAGGGACCTGTCGGCGAGACCGTCCTTCTCTGGCTGTGGCTAAGCCTTCTGGAGGCGGTTCCGGGTTCGATGCCTCGGACAAGGCACCCTTCAGCGCTGTCTGTCAGCCGGCGGGTCCCGGCCCGTTTGGAGGAGATGTAGTCATTGTCGCTGGGCCTGACTTCGATGGCGCGGTCGTCGTCGGCCAGGGCACGGGCATAGCTCGAGGCATCGTGTCCCTAGGCGCGCCCGGCTACAGAGTCGCCCGTCCGCTACCGTTGCCTGAGTAGATCGTCACGGGGAGGGCGCATGCCGTACATCGTCGACTTCGAGAACGTGTCCACCATCGGCTTGGAATCGTCCCCGGTCGCGGACGCTCTGGCTGGACTGCGCGCCAACGAGGCGCGCTACTACAAGAACAAGTACGATCACGTCTTCACCGTGAGTCCCGCAAGCGAGGCACCAGAGGTGCTCGGCTGGCTCAACCGCATCCTCGCCGACGAGCGCGGCATCGTCATCTCCGCCCGCCCGCTCGAGGTGACTTCCTTCGAGGTGGACGGTTTCCGGATGGCTTACGTGTTCTACGAGTCCGGCCTGTCAGTCAACGTGATGTACGGCATCAAGGACGGGGAGAAGCGCGCAGTCGGGTTCAAGCTCTCAGAAGGCATGGGAGTTCCCGAGGAACTGGCGTCACGCTTCAAGTTCGCGCGCCAAAAGTCAAAGCTGGCCGGCGTGATCCGCGGCTCCTTCTTCGTGATCAAAGGTGAATACTGAGCCCGAATCCGCAGGCCGGTGATGGCCGCGGAGGGACGCCCGCGGTAGCCGCCCTGGCCCACCTGCCGTCAGGCGGTTCCAGGCTGAGGCCGCCTAGCTGACCCTGTGGGCCATTGCCCGCAGCCTGGTGCGCGCCGTCGGAGCCCTCCCCGGCACCTTCCACGCGAGGGCCGCAACCGCAGGCCGCGGCGGCTGGAAGCTGACCGAGGGACGCATACCGACTGCCGCCTGTCTTCGAGCTGCTGGTGACGGCTGGGTTCGCGTCACTGGCGCCGGGTTATGCATTTGACGGAATTCGAAGGGCTGCTCATCCTGGGGGCTGAGCAGTTCGTCACGCCCTGCAGCGCGCCGTCGCTACTGGAGGATGCACATGGTGCCGGTCGTCAGATGCGACAGCTTGCGGACCGGCCGGCTGGTAATGCGCCGATGGCAGGACGGCGACCGGGAACCGTTCGCAGCGCTCAACGCCGACCCGCATACCATGCGGTTCTTTCCCGGCACCCTGGACCGGGCGGCAAGCGACGCAATGATCGACCGGCTTGAGGAACGGTTCGAGGCCCAGGGCTTCGGGCTGTGGGCGCTGGAGCTCGCGCACACCGGCCAGTTCATCGGCTTCACCGGCCTCAACCCGATGCCTGACGACGTGCCGGGCGCCGGCGGCATGGAGGTCGGCTGGCGGCTGGCCCGCACGGCCTGGCATCACGGCTATGCCACCGAGGCGGCGCGCGCGGCCCTGGACGTCGCATTCGGCAGCCTGGGAATGGCCGAGATCTACTCGATGACGGCGGTGCTCAACGAGCCGTCGCAGGCGGTGATGCGCCGTCTGGGCCTCACCGAATTCGCGCGCTGGGACCATCCGCGGATCCCCGAGGGCAGCCCGCTACGGCCGAGCGTGACCTATCGGCTTACACGCGACAACGGCTAATGCGCATGAGCGAGGAACTCGCCGCCACACAGGAGCGGACACGCGCCAGATAAACCCGTTCTGTGCCTGGATCAGCTCGAAGAGCAGCCGGGCTGAGGACGCGCAGATCGGCGGCTCGGGCGCGGTAAGTCTGTGCGAGTCGATGACTCGCTGTGAATGGCCGCTGATTGCGGGGGCCCGCGAGAAGCCATGGCGACTGCACGGGGAGCCGTAAGCGGTTCGCCGGATCTGTACGGTTGGCGGTGTGCTCCCGGACCATCCGCTTGCCGAGCTGATCGCCGCCGCGGCGGTCGGCCGGTTCCCCGCCGCGGACGGAGGCTGGCGGCGCGTGCCGCCGTGGCGCCCCGGGCTGGAGGCGATCATCGCCTTCACCGGGCACGCGGTCTTCGCCGTCCAGCCGGACATCACCGGCCACCTGCTCGCCTCGCTGGGCGCGGACGGCTTCGGCGGCGCCCATGACCCCCGGCTGATCACGGCCCTGGCCGGGCCAGGCGGCTGGATCGACAGCCTGGACATCCTGATGGCCGCCCGGGGCACCGCCCGCCCGGGCGTCACGCCCGCACTGGCAGACCGGCCAGACCTCGCCGGCCACCCGCGCGCGGAATTCGCGGCCGGCATCCGGGATCACCCGCGAGTCGTGGGTTACCAGGATCCGCACCGCTCGGCCCTGGCCGTCATCAGCACCGGAATCGCCGGCTTGACCGAGTTGAGCTTCGAGCTTGAGCCCGGCCACCGCGGGGCGGGCGGCGGAGCGAGGCTGGCCAGTGAGGTCCTGAGCACCGTCCCGTCAGGCCAGATTGCCGTGGCAGCCGTGGCACCAGGCAACGCAGCGAGCGTCCGGGCGCTGCTAGCTGCCGGGTTCAAGCCCCTGGGCTCCCTGCAGCTCTTCCGCCGCGCCGTCCACAATCCAGGCACCCGGGTAGCCGCGCGCACAAGGGCCAAGATGCCCTGATTTGCACGTCACCGTGAGCTCGCGCTGAGAGGAACGGCGTCGCACATTAGATGACATGCATCGGGCCGTGCTGGGCTGAGGTCGCAGGGGGGTGCCGGGAGACCTCCCCAGCTCGGGTGCGGGTCAGGATTGACCGCGTAGGCAATTCGCGTGGGGCGCGTTCGTGCGCGCTCCGGAGCTTGAGGAGGTCCCGATGCCCATCGTAGGCGGGCTGGATATCCACCGGAAACAGATCACCTTCGACTACCTCGACACCGTGACCGGGCAGGTGCAGCGCGGCCAGGTCGCCCCGGCCGACCGGGAGCACCTGCGGGCCTGGCTGGCCCGGTTCGCCGGGTGCGAGGATGCCGCGTTCGCGGTCGAGGGGTGCACCGGATGGCGGTATGTCGCGGAGGAGCTGGCCGCGGCCGGGGTTACGGCGCATCTGGCCGAGCCGGCCGACACCGCGTTCGCCCGCGGCCGCAAGCGGCACGCCAAGACCGATAAGACCGACTGCCGGCATCTGCGGATGCTGCTGGCCGAGGGCCGGCTGCCGGAGTGCTGGATCCCGCCCGCCCGCATCCTGGAATGCAGGGCGCTGCTGGAGACCTATCACGACCTGCGGGCCGAGCACACCGCATGGGTGCAGCGGATCCACGCGGTCTTGTTCCACCAGGGCGCCCCGGCGCTGGGCGAGGGCACGCTGCGCAGCGAGCAGGGC
>NZ_JBARCR010000904.1:0-4532 GCF_049794275.1 Trebonia sp. | reverse complement strand
GACGCGAGCTGCGCGGTCACCGCGGCGATGCCGGTGAACGCCAGCCCGCAGGTGCCGATCGCCAGCGACAGCGCCACCGACCCCGCGGCCGGCAGCCCGAGCAGCGGGAGCACGACGCACAGCACCGCGGCGATCACCACGTTGGCGAGGGCCGCCACCCCGATCGCGGACACCAGCGGCGCCTGCCGTCCGACCCGCGCCGAGCCGATCAGCTCGAGCCGCCCGGCCTCCTCATCCGCCCTGCTGTGCCTGATAACGATGAAGACGCTCATCAGCGCGGCGAACAGCGCGCCCCAGACGCCGTACCGCCAGGCGGCGAGCGCGCCGGCCGAGGTCCCGTTCAGCCGGCCGTAGAGGAACAGCAGCGCCGGGTTGCCCTGCGCGGACGCGACGAGCGCGGCGCGCGAGGACGCGGTCTTGTACAGCTTGACGAACGCGTAGGCGTTGGCCGCGACGCCGAGGACGATCACGTAGATCCAGACGGGCAGCATGATCCTGTCCCGGCGCAGCGCCAGCTTCGCCAGGGCGGTCGTGCCGGTCAGCGAGCCGGTCGTCATTGGACAGTCGCCACCGTACGTTCCGAATAATGCCGCAGGAACAACTCCTCGAGAGTCGGCGGACGGCAGATGAGAGTCCGCACGCCGGCCGCTGACAGGCGGCTGAGGACGTCGTTCAGCGCGGCGTTGTCCACCTCGCAGCGCAGCCGGAAGCCCTCGCCGGAGGGCTCGACGGCCGCGTCGTGCACGCCGGGCAGGCCGTCGAGCGTGATGGGGTGGCCCAGTTCGGCGTCGACCGAGGTCCTGGTGAGGTGCCGCATGTCCGCGAGGGTTCCGGTCTCCACGGTCCGGCCGGCCCTGATGATCGTGACCCGGTCGGCCAGGGCCTCGGCCTCGGCCAGGATGTGGCTGGACAGCAGCACGGTCCGGCCTTGATGCCGCTCGGCGTTGACGCACTCGCGAAAGGTCGCCTCCATCAGCGGGTCGAGGCCGGACGTCGGCTCGTCGAGGATCAGCAGTTCGGCGTCGCTGGCGAGGGCGGCGATCAGCGCGACCTTCTGCCTGTTGCCCTTGGAGTAGGCGCGGGCCTTCTTCGACGGGTCGAGGTCGAAGCGCTCGATGAGCTCCTGGCGGCGCTTGGGATCGTGGTTGCCGCCCCGGCGCCCGCGCAGCCGGGCGAGCAGGTCGATGATCTCCCCGCCGGTCAGGCCCGGCCACAGCGTCACGTCGCCTGGCACGTAGGCGAGCCTGCTGTGCAGCGTGGTGGCGTCCCGCCACGGGTCGCCGCCGAGCAGCGAGACCTCGCCGCCGTCGCGCCGCAGCAGGCCGAGGAGGATGCGGATGGTGGTGGTCTTGCCCGCGCCGTTCGGGCCGAGGAAGGCGTGCACCTCGCCGTCGCGAACGGTCAGGTCCAGCCCGTCGAGCGCCGTCGCGCGTCCGAAGCGCTTGCGCAGGCCGTTCGCCTCAATAGCGTTCGCCATGCCGTCCAGCCTACCGAGAATTCAGAATCTTGTGAATCTTGCAAACGTCCCGCCAGCGCCGGGACGTCAGGCCTCAGCCAGCAGCGCGGCCGCGGTGCGGCGGGCACCGTCGCGGGCGAGCCGGCTCAGCTGCTCCGTGACCAGCTCGCGGAACACCGCCGACTCCGCCAGCTCGCCGAACACCGCGCTGATGCCAAGCAGCGCTCCGGCTACCCGGCCCGCCTGACCGGCCGAGACCGACTCCCCGTCGACCCCGGCCTCGGCAAGCCGGGCGCGGAACACGTCCGCCATCGGGTCGTCGACGGGAAACGGCCTGCCATCGTCCGCGCGCTGCGTCCAGACGTGCCGCATCCAGGCGGCGAAGGCCAGCGTCGCCCGCACGGGAGTCGCCCCGGCGGCCAGCCGGTCCGCGATCGTGTCGCGCAGCCGGTAGGGCAGCTTCTGGCTGCCGTCCATGGCGACCTGCGCGCACCGGTACCGTAGCGCCGTGTTGCCGAACCGGCGGAGCACCTGCGCCGCGTACTCGCCCAGGTCCATGTCCGGTGGCGCCGTCAAGGTCGGCGCGATGTCGGCGGTCATCAGCAGCTGCGCATAGCCGGCGAGCACGTCGTCGGCGACCGCCCCGGCGATGAACTCATACCCGGCGAGCCCGCCGAGGTAGGCGACCGCCGAGTGCGTGCCGTTGAGCATCCGCAGCTTGACCTTCTCGTACGGCTCGACGTCCGGGACGAGCTGCGCCCCCGCCCGCTCCCACGCGGGCCGGGGGCCGGCGAAGCTGTCCTCGATGACCCACTGGGTGAACGGCTCGGTCACCACTGCCGCCAGGTCCCGCATGCCGAGCAGGGCCGCCACGTCCGCCAGGTCGGCGTCCGTGGTCGCGGGCGCGATCCGGTCCACCATGGTGGCGGGAAAGGCGACCTGCGCGCCGATCCAGTCCGGCAGGGCGCCCGGCCGCGCCCCGCCGGGGTGCCGGGCCGCCCACGCGTGCGCGTAGTCGAGCACGAGGCCGCGCACCGTCGGCCCGTTGGCGGGCAGGTTGTCGCAGCACACCACGGTGACCGGCGCGGCCCCCGTTGCCGCGCGGGCCGCCAGCCCGGCGGTGAGCTGTCCGATCACCGTGCGCGGCGGGCGGCCGGCCAGATCGGCGGCGATTTCCTGGTCGGTCAGCCGCAGCCGTCGCGTGGCCGGGTCGTACCGATAGCCCTTCTCCGACACGGTGAGGCTGACGATGCTCACCTCAGGGTCGGCGATCCGCGCGGCGACCGCGGCGGGATCGCCGCCGCCGTACAGCACCTCGCGGACCGCGCCGATCACCCGCGGGCTGGCGTCCTCGCTGTCCCGCACGAGCAGCGTGTACAGGCAGTCCTGCGGCGCGAGCTGCTGCGCGACCCGCGGGCTGCGCTGCGTCACGCCGCAGCTTCCCCAGTCGCCGGATTCCTCCGTGTAGTACGCCTGGTGCGCCCGGTGGAACGCCCCGATGCCGAGGTGCACGATGCGGACCCGGCGCTGCCGCGGGTCGATGGCCGGGCGGTAGGCGGCGGGTACCCGGGTCAGCCCGGCGAGGCTGAGCCGCGGGCCGCCGTCATCATTTATCCCGAACGGGCCCGTGGTCCCAGTCACGGCGCATCGCTCCCGCCGTCGAGCCGGTAGGTACGCTTCGGCAGCCGGTAGGCGAGATCGCGGGCGACCTCGGCCGCCTCGTCGGCGGGCAGCCGCTCCTCGGCCACCAGCCTCGCGAGGAACCCGCAGTCGACGCGGCGCGCCACGTCGTGCCGCACCGGGATCGACGGGAACGCGCGCGTGTCGTCATTGAACCCGACCGTGTTGTAGAAGCCCGCCGTCTCGGTGGTCAGCTCGCGGTAGCGGCGCATGCCTTCCGGGCTGTCTTAGAACCACCTGGGCGGGCCGAGGTACACGGCCGGGTACACCCCGGCGAGCGGCGCGAGCTCCCGCGAGTAGGCCGACTCGTCGAGCGTGAACAGCACCAGCCGCAGCCGCGGGTCGTCGCCGAACCGGTCGAGCAGCGGGCGCAGCGCGTGCACGTAGTCGGTCGCGACGGGGATGTCGCCGCCCGAGTCCGGGCCGAACTCGGCGTACAGGTACCTGTCGTGATTGCGCTGCGCCCCGGGGTGCAGCTGCATCACGAGGCCGTCGTCCACGGACATCCGCGCCGACTCGGTGAGCAGCTGCGCCCGGAACAGCTCCGCGTCAGCGGGGTCGGGGCCGTCTTCGGCGGCGTCCCGCAGCAGCCGGTCGTACAGCCGGGCCGCGCCGGCGGGTTCCAGGTCCGCGGTCTGGGCGGTCGGCGTGCCGTGGTCGGTGGCGGTCGCCCCGGCGCGCTTGAAATCCTCGCGCCGCCGCGCCAGCGCCGCTAGATACCCGGCGTACGACCCGGTGTCATTGCCGGTAATCTCCCCCAGCCTGATGACGGACGCCAGCCAGTCCGGCCGGCTGGGATCGGTGACCGCGTCGGGCCGGAAGGTGGGGATGACCCTCTTTTCCGGCCCGCCCCAGCCCTCGGCCGCCAGCTTGGCGTGATGCTCCAGGCTGTCGAGCGGCGAATCGGTGGTGGCGAGCACCTCGATGCCGAACCGGCGCAGCAGCGCGCGCGGCCGGAACTCCGGATCCGCGACCCGGGCGGCCAGCTCGTCGTACACCTCGTCCGCGGTGGCCGGCCCGAGCGGGCGCGTCACGCCGAAGATCCCGGCGAGCGACTCCTCGAGCCACAGCCGGCTCGGCGTGCCGCGGAACAGGTACCAGTGCTCGCAGAAGGTGCGCCACGCCTCACGCGGGCCGGCGTGCACCCGGCCGTCGCGATCGGGCACGCCTAGCCGGAGCGGCGATATGCCCTGGCTGTACAGCATGCGGGTGAGGTAGTGGTCGGGCGTGACGAACAGCGCGGCGGGGTCGGGCAGCGCCACGTCGTCGGCGAGCATCGCCGGGTCGACATGCCCGTGCGGGCTGATCAGCGGCAGGCCGCGGACCTCCGCGTACAGTTCGCGGGCGATCGCCCGCGTCGTCGGGTCGGCGGGGAACAGCCGGTCCTGATCCATCC
>NZ_JBARCR010000903.1:0-3510 GCF_049794275.1 Trebonia sp. | reverse complement strand
CAGCAAGGCGGCCGCCGCCAAGCACCTATTGAAGCGCACACATCGAAACACGAGGAGAGCAGTTACCATGAGCACCGACCTGACCGGAACTGTCGCCCTGATCACCGGAGCCACCAGCGGTATCGGCAAGGCCACGGCCTTCGCCTTGGCCGGCCGGGGCGCCCACGTGCTGGTGGGTGGCCGTAATGCGGCACGCGGGGAGGCGGTCGTGACGTCGCTGCGCGCCACCGGCGCAAAAGCAGACTTCATCGACGTGGACCTGGGCAGCGCGGAGTCAGCGCGTGAGCTGGCCCGCCGGGCCACCGAGCTCGGTGGCGGGTACGTCGACATCCTGGTCAACAATGCGGCGATCTTTCCCATGGGCCCGACGGCGTCCATGGCCGAAGACGAGATTGACGCAGCGTTCGCGATCAACGTTAAGGTGCCGTTCGTGCTGGTAAGTGAGTTGGCCCCGACAATGGCCAGCCGAGGCAAAGGCGCGATCGTCAACGTCGGCACGATGGCCGCCGAGTTCGGCATGCCGGGCACGTCGCTTTACGGGGCGAGCAAGGCCGCACTGGTCCTGCTCACGAAGGCGTGGGCGGCCGAGTTCGGCCCGAGCGGGGTCCGGGTCAACGCCGTCAACCCGGGACCCACCCGGACCGAGGGGACAGCGGTGCTGGGCGAGGCGATCAACGAGTTCGCGGCGGCGGCGCCAGCCGGGCGACCGGCTTCACCGGACGAGATCGCCGCGGCCATCACCTATCTGGCCTCCGACGAGGCCAGCTTCGTTCACGGCGCGATCCTGCCTGTCGACGGCGGCCGCACAGCGGCATGACAAAACCGGGGCCGCGGCAGGTGCGACAGCAGCATGGCGGGCGAGGTCATGACGCCGGCCTGGTCTAGCTTGATGACTGTGAGGGCAGCGGGCTCGCCGCTGGAAGGCGTGGCGGACGGCACGCCGGTACCGGAGGCAGAGCCGGAGGACTGGGTCCGGGCGCTGAGCGCGGAGGGGACCGAGCGGGAGCAGGGCGCGGTCCGGCTGCACGAGGTGCTGCTGCGCGCCGCGCGGGCGGAAACCCGCCGCCGCAGCGGCCAGCTGCGGATTTCCGGCCCCGAACTGGATGACCTGGCGCACCAGGCCGCGGCGGACGCCGTCGTCGCCGTCATCGCCAAGATCGGCGAGTTTCGCGGCGAGAGCCGGTTCACCACCTGGGCGTACAAGTTCGTCATCTTCGAGGTGTCCGCGAAGATCGGCAGGCACTTCTGGCGCCAGCCCCGGGTGCCGATGGAGGCGGCGGACTGGGAGCGGCTGCCGGACAGGTTCGGCCTGGACCCGGCCCGCGAATCCGAATGGCGTGACCTGGCCAGAGCGCTCCGGCAGGCGGTCGAGGAGGAGCTGACGGAGCACCAGCGGCGGGTCTTCATCGCGATCGCGGTGAACGGCGTGCCGCTGGACGCGCTGGTCGCCGAGCTCGGATCCAGCCGCAACGCCATCTACAAGACGATGTTCGACGCACGGCGTAAGCTGCGGGCCTGCCTTGTCGCTAACGGATACCTGCCCGAGAACCCGGTGAGGCGCTCATGAACAGCTGGTCGGAACTTGACCGCTTCCTCCAGACGGACCCCCGCGACGCGGGATGCGCCACGGCGATGGAGCTGCTGCACGTCTACGCGGAACTCGCCGCCGCCGACTCCTCCGCCGCGGAGCGCCGGTACCCGGAGGTGGCGGCACACCTGCGGTCCTGCGGCCCGTGCACCGAGGACCTCCAAGGGCTGCTCGCCGCCATCCGGGCGGGTCTCACGGGATCCTGACCGCACCGGAAAATATCGCGGTGGGCGGTAAGCCGCCCGCCCCCGCCAGTCACTAAACCCTTGTCCGCACTGACCATCCAACGGAGGACAAGGACACATGAAAAGCTCTGTTCGCCTCGCCGCGATCGGCGGCATCGCCACGCTCGCCACGGCCTTCCTCACCGGGACCAGCCTGGCGCCACCCAGCAGGATGCCCCGCAACAGCCGGGCCAGGTGTTCGTGCAGACCGACGCCGTGACAGGGAACGCGATCACCGTCTATGACAGGACGGCCGGCGGCACGCTGCGCGCGGCCGGCGCCTACTCCACCGGGGGGCTGGGCGGCGTGCTGGGCGGATCGGTGGTCGATCACCTGGCCTCGCAGGGGTCGCTGGCCTACGACGGCACCCGCGGCCTGCTGTACGCGGTGAACGCCGGCAGCGACACAATCACGGTCTTTTCCGCCGGCGGGGACAGGCTCATCCGCCGCCAGGTCATCTCCTCTGGCGGCGCCTTCCCAGTCAGCATCGCCGTCCGCGGCAACCTGCTCTACGTGCTGAACGCCCGCGACGGCGGGCTCGGTCCAGGGCTTCCTGCGGATCGGCGACTCCCTGGTCAAGGTCCCCGCCTGGCACCGTGACCTCGGTCTCAACCCCGCGCAGACGCCGGAATTCACCAGCACCCCCGGCCAGGTCGCGTTCACCCCGGACGGCTCGAAACTGATCGTCACCACCAAGGGCAACGGCAACGACATCGACGTGTTCACCGTCAGTCCGGTCGGCGGACTGTCGGTCAAACAGGGTCATCACCGGGTCAAGCAGGTGGCGCTGCCGGAGCCGTTCGGCTCGCGCCGGGTGCTGGGCTTCGCCGAGCCGGACGGAGGCTGGCTCGGGCCGATGGCCGACGGGCTCACCGTCAGCCCCTACATCTGCCTGGCCGAACGCTCCCTCGGCGCGATGATGCGCACGCTGAACGCTGTCCGGCTGATCTCGAAGCTGCCCCGGGCGGCGCTGGGGCCGGGCCGGCGTACAGCCGTGGAGGAGGCCAGCCGTGAACCAGTGGCGCACTCGGTCGCAGTACTGCGCGAAGGCCGGCGCCTGGATTACAGGCTCGTGGTCGGTCAAGGCGACTTCCGGATGGCAGCTTCAAGCGGCATCGTGTTCGCCGAGGCACTCCTCGGCCGGGACGGTCGCGTCTCCGCGCAACCGGGCGCTTGGTACCCCGAGGAGGTGCTCTCGCTTAACCGAGTGGAGGCGTCCCTGCGCCGGGCGGGAATCGATGTCACCAAGACCGACCACGATCGGGCGGGCTCAGCCTCCGTCCGCTGACCAAGAAGGGCGCATGTTCGCGCCTCGCTCAGTCCCCGCCTGCGTCCCGCCCGAACCCGACGGGCTCGGTCTCTCGCACTCCCGGCTCAGGCCCGCGAGCGCGCCTCAGGCCGCGCGCACCGCTTGCGCGAATCGCCGAGGATATCGCGTGCCGAGGGGCATTATTGACGAAGACGATGTATGGCATCGTCCGCCGTAGCTTGCACGGTCACCACGCCCTGCCAGTTGCATGCCGCGCAGAAATCCCAGTTCGGCGTCACGACCACGGTCACCAAGTGAACCGTGACTGACGCGCCGAACGCCGGGAGTGTGCGCCTCGCTCTGGGCGAGTGCTGACTGCGCAGCGTGACGCGGAGCATTCCCCGAGATGCCGATCGTCGCCGCCTGCTGGTGCGGCCAGGGGACAAGCC
>NZ_JBARCR010000902.1:0-4593 GCF_049794275.1 Trebonia sp. | reverse complement strand
CGTCCGTCGACACGAGGGCGGCCGTCTGCAGGTCTCCGATGAGACCGTGATCGCTGATGTTCGGGTAGCGCTGCATGGTCACCCCATCCGCCGCATCGGCCACTCTTCAGATCATGTCAGACCTCATGTCCGCGCGGGCGGCCGCTGACAGACGTTCCCCACGCTGGTGGGGCTGGTCGAGCGCGGAGTGCTCGACGTGCCGGTCGTCGGTGTAGCAAGTGACGAGGGCGATGCCTGCACGAGCCCGGCCGCGTTGACCGTGAGGCTCTCCGCCCGGTGATCGCTCACGGTTCCATCGTGTCACCCGTTAGCCTGGCGGACGTGGCCACCTGGATCAGCACGGACTCTCAGCCCGGTTCCGGCCCGCGGGTGGCGGTGAAGGACCTCATCGACATGGCCGGCCTGCCGACGACCGCGGGCTCGCGCGCGATCGCCGAGCGCGCGGCGCCGGCCACGCACGACGCCCCGTGTCTCGCCGGGCTGCGCGAGGCGCAGCGGCGGGGCGCCGCACGGTTCGTCGGCAAGACGAACCTGCACGAGCTTGCCTTCGGAGTCACAGGAATTAACGCCGCGTTCGGCACGCCCGTCAACCCGCTCGACCCGCGCCGGGTGCCCGGCGGGTCCTCGAGCGGCTCGGCCGTGGCGGTGGCCGCCGGGGAAGCGGACGTGGCGTTCGGGACGGATACTGGCGGATCGGTCCGCATCCCGGCGGCGTGCTGCGGGATAGCCGGGCTCAAAACCACGTGGGGACGCGTCTCGCTCGAGGACGTCCGCCCGCTCGCACCCGCCTTGGACACGATAGGCCCGATGGCCAGGGACATCAGCGGCTTGGTCACCGGGATGGCGCTGCTCGAGCCAGGCTTCACGATCGCCGCCGAGGCGCCGCGCACCGTCGGCCGGCTGGCGATCGGCGCCGACCCCACGATCGACGCGGCGATTGACGGCGCGCTGCGCACGGCCGGGTTCGACGTGCAGCCGGTGAGCATCCCCGATGTTGACGCGGTCATCGCCGCGTCGCTGACCGTCCTTAGCGCGGCGGCGTGGGCGACGAACGCGGACCTGGTGCGCACCTCGGCGGACCTGATCGGCGCCGACGTGCTGGACCGGCTCCGCAGGTCCAGCACAATCACCGAAGCGGACCTGGCGGCCGCCCGGGTCACGATCGCCGGGTGGCGGGCCGCGCTCGACGACCTCTGGCGCCAGGTCGACGTGCTCGCGGCGCCCACCCTGCTCGGCTTCCCGGCGCTCATCGAGGACGCGGCGACCATGATGGCGCTCCGCGGCCTGACCTCGCCGGTGAACGTGGCGGGCGTTCCTTCGCTCGCCATGCCGGTCCCTGCCGACGGGCCGCTGCCGGCGAGCGTCCAGCTCATCGGCCCGGCGAACAGCGAGGACCGGCTGCTCGCGGCCGGTGCCGTCCTTGAAGCGGCGCTGCGCGGTTAACCCAGGGACGCGGTCTGGGCACCCAGCAGCCGACGTGCGAGGCTGGTCTAAAGCACGCCCTCAACGTGGCGGGAGATAGCGGCATGGAAGCGGTCATAGGAGACAAAATCTGCATCCACGGCAACGTCGTCGGGCACGCGGACCGGAACGGCGAGATCATTGAGGTACACGGGGACAAGGGGGAACCGCCGTACGTCGTGCGGTTCGAGGACGGTCGCACTCGTCTGGTGTATCCCGGGCCAGACGCGGTGATCGTGCCAGCGCAGCACCGGCCGAAGCGACGGTAAGCCCGCGGCCGCTGCTGTGGGCAGATCTGCCGACGGCAGCGCGGCGCACCGATCCGGCCAGTCTTCGCGCACGCTGGTTGCATGGCTCAGGATGAAAAAACTCCAGTCTTCACAGAACGGACCCGGCTTTCTCTGCTCCAGCGACGCATTCTCGTCCTGGACGGAGTCCTCGACGATGACAACGGAACCCTGCTCGCGACGCAATTGCTGACGCTCGCCGACGAAGACACGGACGCGGACGTCGCGCTGTGGATCAACTCCCCGGGCGGATCGGTCCCGTCCATGCTCGCGATCCGGGACATCATGCGGCTCGTCCCGTGCGACGTGTCCACCCTGGCGCTCGGCATCGCCTGCAGTGCGGGGCAGTTCCTGCTCTCGGCCGGCACCAAGGGCAAGCGGTTCGCGCTCCCGCACGCCCGCATCCTCATGCACCAGGGCTCGGCCGGCATCGGCGGCTCGGCCGCGGAGGTCGAGCTACAGGCTGCCGACCTGCGGCAGACCCGCGACACGGTACTTGGCCTCATCGCCGAAGACACCGGGCAGCCCGTCGACCAGGTCTTCGAGGATTCCAGGCACGACCACTGGTACAGCGCCGACGAGGCCCGCGACTACGGGTTCGTCGACGGGATCGCGGAGTCGTTCGGCCAGGTCATGCCCTCGAAGAAGCGGCCGTTCGGGCTGCGGGACCGGAGCGAGTCGTGAACACGTACACCATCCCCAACGTCATCGGCGAGGACCCGCGCGGCGACCGGATCATGGACGTCTACTCGCACCTGCTCACCGAGCGGATCGTCTACCTCGGCACAGTCATCGACCCTGGCGTGGCCAACGCGCTCACCGCGCAGCTGATCTACCTGGAGGCGCGCAGCCCGGACCAGGAGATCAATTTGTACATCAACTGCGAGGGCGGCGACATGACCTCGATGCTCGCCGTGTACGACACCATGCGGTTCATCCAGGCCCCGGTCTATACGACGTGTGTCGGGCAGGCGATCGCGGCTGGCGCCGTCCTGCTCGCGGCGGGCGCGCCAGGGCACCGCCTGATGCTGCCGCACGCCCGGGTTGTGCTGCACCAGCCGGCGGCCCGCGGCCAGGGCACGATCCCCGACCTGATCCTGCAGGCCGACGAGGTGGTGCGGCTGCGCGCCGACATGGAGGCGGTGCTGTCACTGCACACCGGCCAGTCGGCTCAGACGCTCCGCGCCGACACCGACAGGGATCGGGTGTTCACGGCCCACCAGGCACAGGAATACGGCCTCATCGACCAGGTCATCTCGGATCGCGTGGATTGAGCGGGCGGATCTAGGCCGCCATGGCGAGCGCGACCGGCGCGCCCGGGGCAACGGGCGACCGCGTCGGCCGCTCTCGCAGGTCCTCGGTGACCTGGGTGGTCAGGTCGGCCAGCGTGGTGTCCAGCGCACCGGCGAGGGCGGCGATCATCTCGCTGGACGGCTCCTTGCGCCCGCGCTCGACCTCGGAGAGGTACTGCGGCGAGATTCCGGCCCGCTCCGCCGTTTCTGCCAGCGTTTCAGCGCGCTCGGCCCGCAGCGCCCGCAGCCGGGCGCCGAGCACTTCGCGCCACAGCGGTTCCGGCTGCTGCCTCTTCAGCGGGTAAACGCGCGCGACCTCGGCCATGGCACCACTGTAGAGACGCGGCGGAGGAAGTGAAATCGGCGTTCACCGTGAGCGGATAACTGAGCTGGCCCGCACCGGCGCGGTCTGCGATTGTGGGGGTATGAGCGACCGGATCACAGCAGTTGAGGCGTACCAGAACGCCATCGTCAAGGGCGAGGACGACAGCGTTGCCGGCTACCTGGCCGACAACGTGGTCGTGGAGAGCCAATTCGGGCGGGCCGAGGGCGTCGAAGGGGCGCTCGCGCTACTGCACGAGCCCCGCATCGCCGGGCTGCTGGCGGCTGGGCCGCACTGGACGGAACCGGCCGAAAATGGCGACACGATCACGGTCACCGCCCGGCTCCCGGCCACGGCACCGTTCGGCGGCGTGGAGTTCGTTTTCACGTTCAGCGGCGCGAAGATCAGCCGGGTCGAGCAGCAGACCCTCCCCGGCGCGCCAGTGCCGGCCGCCGAGCTGCGGCTCACCGACGAGATCAAGAACGCGGTCAACGGCGCCTTTGACAACCAGACGCCCATGATGATCGCGTACAGCGACGGTGAGGGCGAGATCCACCTGTCATTCCGCGGCACGATCCAGGCCTACTCCGACGACCAACTGGCCGTATGGGCGCGCGACCCGGAAGGCGGCCTGCCGCGCCACATCTCTGCCCGGCCCAAGGTCACGCTCTTCTACCACGACCCGAAGACCAGGACCACCTACACCTTCTACGGACGGGCCAGGATCGCGGATGACCCCGACGCCAGGACCGCTGTCTTCGATGGCTCGCCAGCCCGCGAGCGGCAGATGGACTTCCGGCGCGGCGGCGTCGCCATCATCGTCGACCTGGACAAGGTCGAGGGGCGCGGCCCCGCGGGCCGTATCCTCATGCTCCGCTCGTTAGGCGATGTTCACCGCCGAAAGACCGCGACCGACCTGGTGCTTGCCGTCCGCGGAGAGCTCACCGCAACGGTGAACACGTCGGGGCAGTCGTCGCCGCTGGCCGTGGAGCACGTCCAGATGCAGACGCCGTCCGCTGGCGGCGGTCCGGCCAGGTTGGCGGCGTTGTACGCCGATTAGCCTTCACGGGCCGGGTTTATCCGGCGCGGGCGGTGGGCGGTGAGTGGCTGTGCAGGACCTGGCCCTCCGGGCCGTAGGCGGTGGTGGTTCCGTCGGGGTGCAGGATGAGCCGCCAGCCGCGGCGGTGGATGCAGATGTCGTGGTGGAACTGGCACAGCAGCACGCACTGAC
>NZ_JBARCR010000901.1:0-5023 GCF_049794275.1 Trebonia sp. | reverse complement strand
TCCCCGGCGTCCCCGGCGCCGCTGGCGTCCCCGGCGCCCCGGCCGAGCGACGCCGCCCGGGCGGCGATCACGCCCTGAAGCACGTCCCAGACCAGCGATGACCGCGCTCCGTCGCGCCTGCGCTCAGCGTCGGGCCCGCGCATGCCGGGAACGGCTTTCGCGGGAACCTCTGCGGTCATTCCAAACCTCTTCCCAGGTTGCTGTCGCAGTCTCACTGTAGTGCGGATGGCTGGCAGCCGGCCCCGCCAGGGGAACGACATGCCGGCTACCGTATGCGCTTAACCTGTCACCAATCGTTATAAAGGGGGCGAACTCGGGAAGCTCGCTTCCCGTTGTAACGACTGTGGAGACCTCGCGAACCGGTGCAAATGGGCCGACAGATCCGACACGCCGCCATCCGCGAATGACGCCCCCGGAGGCGCCGGCAACCCGTATGCTCGTCCGCATGCCCGCCCCGTCAGGACACCTCGAGCTGCCGCATCCGAGGCGCCTGCTATGGACCGCCGCGTGGAACATGGCCGAGTCCGTCGGGCTTCCGTTCGGCGCCTGGATCGTGGTCACCGACCTGGTCAGCCCGGACGCGGGCCTGCTCGCGGGGACGGCGGTGGTGTGGCTCCTCCTCGTGACCCGCAAGATCGTCTCGGGTTCGGTCTCCGCGCTGCTGATGATCTCCGCGCTCGTGCTGACCGTGCAGACCCTGGTGGCGATCAGCACCGGCTACATGTGGATGTTCCAGCTCCAGTTCCCGCTCGCCAACCTGGCGATGTGCGTGGTGTTCGCGCGGACCGCGCCGACCGGCAAGCCGCTGGTCGCGCAGCTCGCCGAGGAGGTCGTGGCGCTCAAGCAGCCGGAGGCGCACCACCCGGGACTGCACCGCTTCTTCCAGGGCGCCACGTGGTTCTGGGCCGGGCTGTTCCTGCTGCTGACGCTCGGCATGGCCGTCATGATGGTCACCGAGCCGTACAAGCTGTTCATGCTGCTGTCCACGGCAGTCACCGTCGCCCTGACGCTGGTCGGCGCCGCCGTGTGCCTCGTGTGGTTCCGCGCGGTGCTGCGCCGCCTTGGCCTGCGGCTGCGCTTCTCCGCCGCCTAGGTCCCGCCCGGTTACGGCTCAGGGGCCGACGTGGGCTTGAGGTCCTTGATCCTGGCGAGCAAGCCGTTCACGAACCCCGGAGACGCGTCCGTCGACAGGTCCTGGGCGAGCAGCACCGCCTCGCTGATGGCCACTCCGTCCGGCACGTCGTCGGCCCACAGCAGCTCATAGACGCCAAGCCGCAGCACGTTCCTGTCCACCGCGGGCATCCGCTCCAGCGTCCAGTCCACCGCGTTCTCCGAGATCAGGTTGTCGATCTCCGGCTGGTGCGCGGTGACGCCGCGGACCAGCTCCGCCGCGTACTCGGGGACCGGCGTCTCGCCGAGCGACTGGCGCTCCGACAGCAGCTCGAGCACGGGCAGCCTGCGCTGCTCCGCCTCGAAGAGGATGTCCAGGGCCCGCTTGCGAGCCTTACTGCGAGCGGCCACCTACGCGCGGCCGAGGTACTGGCCGGTGCGGGTGTCTACCTTGACCTTCTCGCCGGTGGAGATGAACAGCGGGACCTGGACCGTCGCGCCGGTCTCCAGCGTGGCCGGCTTGGTGCCGCCAGTGGACCTGTCGCCCTGCAGGCCAGGGTCGGTCTGCGCGATCACCAGCTCCACCGCGGCCGGCAGGTCCACGTACAGCGGGATGCCCTCGTTGAAGGCGATCGTGACCGTCTGGTTCTCCAGCAGGTAGTTCGCGCCGTCGCCGACGACGGCGGCCGGGATCCGCGGCTGCTCGTAGTCGGTCATGTCCATGAACACGAAGTCGTCGCCCTCGCGGTACAGGTACTGCATATCGCGCTTGTCGACGCTGGCCACGTCCACCTTGACGCCGGCGTTGAAGGTCTTGTCCACGACCTTGCCGGACATCACGTTCTTCAGCTTGGTCCGCACGAAGGCCGGCCCCTTGCCCGGCTTGACGTGCTGGAACTCGACAACGCTCCACAGCTGCCCGTCAATGTTGAGCGTGATGCCGTTCTTCAGGTCGTTCGTGGTTGCCACGGGTCGTCTCCCATTTACTACAGAACTACAGGACCAGCAGTTCCCTGGTGGTCGAAGTCAGGATGCGGGCTCCTCCGCCTGCCGTCACGACCAGGACGTCCTCGATCCGGACGCCGCCCTTGCCTGGCAGGTACACGCCAGGCTCGACGGTGACAGGAACCCGGTCCGCAAGTTTACCCGTTCTGCCGTACCCCAGCATCGGGGCCTCGTGGATCTCCAGCCCCACGCCGTGCCCGAGGCCGTGCTGGAAGTGCTCGGCGTGCCCGGCCGCCTCGATCACCTCGCGGGCGGCGGCGTCCACGGCGCCGGCCTCGGCGCCGGGCTCGACCGCCTCGATCCCGGTGCGCTGCGCCTCCGCGACGAGCTCGTAGACGTCCCGCTGCCAGCCGGCCGGCTCGCCGACCGCCACGGTGCGGGTCATGTCCGCGTGGTACCCCTGGTACAGCGCGCCGAAGTCCATCGTGACCAGGTCGCCGCGGCGCAGCGGCCGGTCGGTAGGCGCGTGGTGCGGGATCGCGCCGTTCGGCCCGCTCGCCACGATGGTGTCGAACGCCACGCCGTCCGCCCCTAGTTCGGTCATGCGGTAGTCGAGGAGAGAAGCCAGCGTACGTTCCGACAAACCAGGACGGATCTGGGGAAGCACGTCAGCCAATGCCTGCGAGCTCAGCCGGCACGCGGTCGCGAGCAGCTCCAGCTCCTCAGCATCCTTCACCATGCGGAGCTCTTCTATTTTTCTCCCGAACGGGACCGTGGTGACCCCCGCGTCCCGCGTCATCGCCGCGTGCCGCTCCACCGTCATCTCCTGCGCCTCGAAGGCCAGCACCGTGACGCCGCGGCGGGCCGCCTCCGTGGCCAGCTTGCCCTCGATGAACCGCTCGATCAGCAGCTCCAGGTCGGGCGCGTCGCGCTGGGCGGCCAGCGCGTACCTGGAGTCGGTAGCCAGCAGCCCTGCGCCGTCGGCTGGCAGCAGCAGCGCGGCGTTCGTGCTGGCCAGGCCGGTGAGGTAGCGCACGTTCGGCCTGGCGGTGACCAGCACCGCCCCGGCGCCAAGCGCCCGCACCATCTCCCGGGCGCGGGCGCGGCGGGCGGCGTGGATTTGCGGCATACCGCGACTGTACGCCGCCCCGTTATACGATTCGCTCGTGGGAAGCGCGGAATCAGGCGAGCAGGAAACGCCGCCCGAGATCGACACGTCCCGGC
Source organism: Trebonia sp. (assembly GCF_049794275.1). NCBI lineage: Bacteria > Bacillati > Actinomycetota > Actinomycetes > Streptosporangiales > Treboniaceae > Trebonia > Trebonia sp. Next base: position 1,744 of record NZ_JBARCR010000901.1, on the reverse strand, counting down.
CCCATCCCGCCCGGATGTACGACTATTTCATCGGCGGCAAGAACCACTTCGCGGCCGACAGGCAGACGGCGGCGAAGGTGCTGCGGCACTCGCCGTCCATCCGGGTCGCGGCGCGAGAGAACAGGGCATTCCTCGGCCGCGCCGTCAGGTACCTGGCCGCCGAAGCCGGCATCAGGCAGTTCCTCGACATCGGCACCGGGCTGCCTACCACGAACAACGTGCACGAGGTCGCCCAGGAATTCGCGCCGTCGGCCCGCGTCGTGTACGTCGACAACGACCCGCTCGTGCTCGCGCACGCCCGCGCCCTGCTCACCTCGTCGCCGGAAGGACGGACCGCCTACATCCACGCCGACCTGCGGGATCCCGAAGCCATCCTCTCCTCGCCCGTGGTGCGCGAGGTGCTCGACTTCAGCCAGCCCGTCGCGCTGATCCTGGTCGCGATCCTGCACTTCGTCCCTGACGAGTTCGGCCCGGCGAAGATCCTCTCGACGCTGACCGCCGCCCTGCCGCCGGGCAGCTATCTCGTCGCCTCGCACCTGGTCACCGACCACGCCCCCGACTCCGCGACCGGCGGGCAGGCCGCGATGCGGGAGGCGGGGATACCCATGCAGCGGCGGGAGTCCCGCGAGTTCGCCGCGCTCGCCTTCTCCGGGCTCGAACTGGTGCCGCCTGGTGTGGCGCTGGTGTCGGAGTGGCGGCCGGAGGCCGATGGCCCGCGGCCGACCCCGGCCGAGGTGGGCTGCTACGGCGGGGTCGGCCGCAAGCCGTTATGCCTGATGCCTGCGTAGCGACCCTCGCATGAATCTGTTAACTAATTTTTCCCTACTGCCGTGATCGCGACCCTCGTAGAATGTCCCCTGATATCGACCACGGGGCTATGCGGGGGCAGGAGGTGCGGCGTGGCGGGTTCGGCGGATTCCACGGCCTTCGCAGCGGTCGAGGGCACCCGGTCGGAGATCGATACGAGCAAGCCCCATCCGGCCCGGATGTACGACTACTACATCGGGGGCAAGAACCACTTCGCCGCCGACCGCGCGGTCGCCGACAAGGCGCTCGCGTCGTGGCCCGCGGGCCGGATAGGCCTGCGGGAGAACAGGAAGTTCCTTGGCCGGGTCGTGAAGTACCTCGCCGGCGAGGCGGGCATCAGGCAGTTCCTCGACATCGGGTCGGGGCTGCCGGCCACCAACAACGTGCACGACGTCGCGCAGCGCGTCGCCCCGTCGGCGCGGGTCGCCTACATCGACAGCGACCCCATGGTGCTCACGCACGCGCGGGCGCTGCTCACCTCGTCACCGGAGGGGCGGACCGCCTACCTGCAGGCCGACCTGCGCTCGCCGGAGCGGATGCTGTCCTGCCCGCTGCTGCGCGAGGTGCTGGACTTCAGCCAGCCCATCGCCTTGATGCTGATCGCGGTGCTGCACTTCCTTGGCGACGAGGACAAGCCCGACGAGGTGATAGGCACGCTGCTCGAGGCGCTGCCGCCGGGCAGCTACCTCGCCGCCTCGCACATGACGATGGAACACGACCCCGTCGCGGTGGGCGGCGGGCAGCAGGCTTACCTCGACGCCGGCATCACGATGAACTCGCGCGACTCCGACCAGTTCGCGCGGATGGTGTTCCCCGGCCTGGAGATGGTGCCGCCCGGCGTGGTGCTCGTGTCGGAGTGGCGGCCGGACTCGCGCGCGCCCCGGCCGACGCCGGGCGAGGTCAGCTGCTACGGCGGCGTGGCGCGCAAGCCGTAGGC
>NZ_JBARCR010000900.1:0-3495 GCF_049794275.1 Trebonia sp. | reverse complement strand
CAGCAGGGCAGCGGCCTCCGCGTCGCTCGCCGGCGCGGCGAGCTCGGCGGCGGACGGGGCGATCCGGCCCCAGCCGGTCAGGGTCACGGTGCTGGTCGACATGGGACGCAATACTACTTGCGGAGTGCCAGGCGACGAGGCGGCCGGCGGCCTTCATGCCGCCGTCACAACCGCCATTTATGATCGTCCTCGTGCGGTCGATCATCGTGGCCGGCGCGCTGGTCTCGCTGGCTTTCCTGGCAACGGCGTGCACTGCCGCCCCGGCGGCGGCTCCCGCCGTCAGCAGCGAGGCAGGGACGGGCGCAGCCGCGTCCGCGCACCCCCGCACGACGGCTGCCAAGCCCGCTCCGAAGCCAGCGCCCAAGCCGAAGCCGGCTACGCCGCATGTCACGATCTCGCGGGTGCGGGCCGCGGACGGCGACGTGGTGACGGTGGCGGCCTTCCGCGGCCCGGTCCGGTACGTGCTGCACAACGGCAGTTCTGACCCCGGATACGCGGCGGCCATAGCGGGCGTCACGGCGGGCCCCGCCATCGGAAGCGCGGAGCACAGGCAGCTCCTCGCCGCCTTCAACGGCGGCTTCAAGCTCGGCGTAGGCGCGGGCGGTTACGAGCAGGAGGGGCACGTGATCAGCCCGCTCCTGCGCGGCTACGCGAGCTTTATCATCGACCGCTCCGGCCGCGCGCGGATCGCGCTGTGGGGCTACGGCGCACCCGGCACCGGCGAGGCGGTCTACAGCGTCCGGCAGAACCTCCAGTTGCTCATTGAGCACGGACAGCCGACGCCGGCCGCTTCCGATTGGTACGCGTGGGGCGCGACCCTGGGTGGCGGCGAGTACGTCGCGCGTAGCGCGGTCGGCGAGGACGCGGCGGGCGACCTGCTTTTCGCCGGGAGCATGTCGGCCAGCCCTGAGGACCTGGCGCAGGCGCTCGCCGAGCGCGGCGCCAGGATCGGCATGGAGCTTGACATCAACCCAGAGTGGGTGCAGCTCGACGTAGCGGCGAAGCCCGGTGGCCCGCTGACGGCCGAGGTGCCTGGCCAGTACCGTCCCGCCGATCAGTACCTGTGGGGCTGGAGCCGGGACTTCTTCGCCGTGCTGGCCGGCTAGGTCAGGACTTGACGAGGCGGGCGATGGCCTCGGAGGCCTCGCGGACCTTCGCCGCGGCAACCTCGCCGCCCTCGGCGGTCGCCTGTGCGACGCAGTGCCCGAGGTGATCCTCGAGCAGGCCGAGCGCGACCGACTGCAGCGCGCTCGTCGCGGCGGCCACCTGGGTCAGGATGTCGATGCAGTACTTGTCCTCTTCGATCATCTTCTCCAGGCCGCGGACCTGGCCCTCGATGCGGCGCAGCCGGTTGAGGTACTTGTCCTTGTCCTGGGTGTATCCGTACATGGTCCGTTGGCCTCCACTCCGCCGCGTTGACCATACGATACCCCGGCGGGGTAAGTCCCCGAGCGCTACGCCCGCCCGCCGGGCCGGTTAGCGCCGGCGGGTGAACTTCCTGCGGTACGCGAAGCTGCCGAGGCCTGCCGCGATGGCCGCACCGCCGAGAACGAAGACCAGGCCGTCCTGGAGGCCAGCGGTGCCGCCGCCCCCGGTGGCCGGGGCGCCGGTCGGGTAGTAGTAGGTGGTCGACGGGACTGGCGACGGGCTGACCGTCGTGGTGGCCGGGGTAGGCGTGGTCGCGTGTGTGCTCGGCGTGGTCGTCGGGTGCGTGGTGCTCGCAGAGGCACTGGCGGAAGCGGTCGAGGTAGCCGTACCTGATGACGACGATGACCCTGATGAGGGTCCCGACGGCGAAAAAATTGACGGCACGCTCGACGACGGCGCACCGGTGCAGGCCGAGACGGCGACTGCGACGAGGACCATCAAGGTGGCGCAGCCGAGAACGGCCAGCCGCGGGCTGCTCGCCGGTCTAGCGGACGTTATGCGCACCTTCATGGAGCCTCCTTAAATGTCCGGCGAGAGGGTCGTCGTTTCCCGCCCCCGGCACCACACCTACGGATCGGCATCGGAAAAGAAAAGCGCTGTCGGCGGGAACAGTACCCACGCCGGCCGAAGTTAGTCGCCGCGCGGCGACGGCCATATTGGTAAGCCCGTAGGTGCTACCGGCGCGCAATGGCGTGTTTTCCATTTGGCCATTAGGCTACGTGAGTAGCACCCGTTGCGGCAGACACGCGGAAGGGGCGCGGACTTGGGCAGAGCGCGGCGCATAGCAGGGCTGCGCGTGGTCATGTCCTGGCCGGAGAGCCAGTTCACCCCTGAACCCGCCCCACGGGGCGCGTTTCGCGCTCGCGCCGCCGGGCTCGGCGGCGCCGCGCTGATCGTCGGCGGCGCGATCGCCATCGGGGTGGCGATGCTCGCCCAGCAGCACGCGCCCCAGCCTGGGGCCACGGCCGCGGGGGCTATCGGCCCGGCCGGCAAGGGGCCGTCACTGCACCGTTCAGTTCCGGTCTCGGTCGACATACCGGCCATCGGCGTGCACTCGGAGCTCCTGCGTCTTGGCGTCAACGCTGACGGCACCGTCCAGGTGCCGCCGCTGACCACCGGCGCCGACGAGGCGGCGTGGCTAAGGTACTCGGCCACCCCCGGCCAGATCGGCGCGTCCGTCATCGAAGGGCATGTCGACAGTTATCGCGGCCCCGCCGTCTTTTACCGGCTGGGCGCGCTCCACCCCGGAGACACCATCGACGTGACGCTCGCCGACGGAGAGACGGGCATTTTCCGGGTCACCGGCGTCCGCGAATATCTCAAGGACAAATTCCCGGCCAATGCAATTTACAGCGATGCGAATTACGCCGCGCTGCGGCTGATAACCTGCGGCGGCGCATTCGATTACGCCACTGGCCACTATCTGAGTTCCACCGTCGTATTCGCGTCGCTCACCTCGTCGCGCCACCCCAGCAGCCACTGACACGCCGCTGACCTCGGTAGTCACAGTCGCGCCGACGCGAGCCGGCGCGACATCCGGGCGCGGGCCGGCACGGCGGCGCGGGGCCGGAAAATCCCTCATGGCAGGGGTACCGACTTCATGATCACGAAGGAAAAGCACTCTATACGGGTGCTTTTCTTACGTGATCATGAAATGCGATCCTCGGCGGCACGGCGGCGGTCGATGCGGGTGAGGGCCGGGAAGGCGAGCAGGCCGCTAAGGAGCGCGGCCAGGCCGCCGACCACGAGCGACCAGCGGGCGCCCGCGTCCTGGCCGATCCAGCCGATGATGGAGCCGCCGATCGGGGTCGAGCCGAGCCAGGCCAGTCCCCACAGCGCCATCACCCGGCCGCGCATCGTCGGTTTCGCGGCAAGCTGCAGCACCGTCTTGGCCATCGAGTTGAACGTGATGCTGCCGTACCCGACGAAGACGAGCGCGGCCAGTTCGAGCGGCATCGTGGGCGCCTCCGCCGCGAGCAGGATCGCGATGCCCCAGCCGATCGCGGACAGGCACAGCGCGGTGACCCGCGGCCTGCCCCGGCCGGCCGAGACCAGGCCGCCCGCCAC
>NZ_JBARCR010000899.1:0-1834 GCF_049794275.1 Trebonia sp. | reverse complement strand
GCCCGCCATGAAGATGGCGGCGACGAGGAGCAGCCAGCCGAAGACGGCGGTCTTGCGGTGCGCGGCGCTCCAGCCGGCCACCCGTTCGGTCAGGTTAGGCCGTTCGCGACGCCGGCCTGGCGGCGGGTCGTGCTCTTCAGCCCCGGCTGAAATCGGGAATACTGAACTGTGCGGCTGGCGCATCGGAGTTCCTCTCTCTGTTGGCGCAGATGGGGTGTTGGTGTTAGTCGGCCGCGGCCTGGTCCCCGCCCGTGAGCTGGACCTTCATGGGCGGGGACAGTCAGGCGGGCAGGTTCGAAGACAGCGGGCCTGGACGGCCGAGCACTTCTTTCGCTTGGCGCAGCGGGTCTTCCGCCGCGCCGAGCAGCCCGCGAGCGACGGCGGCGTGGGCGCGGGCGGTCAAGACCAGGACGTAGTTGAAGAGCAGGAACAAGATCAGGCAGACGCCGGCTACAGCCAGCGCTTTCGGCAGCGTGTCGACGTACAGGCCCCAGCCGCCGGGGCCGTGCGGCCCGTTCGGGTGGTAGCCGAGGTCGTAGCCGTGGTACCGCACGCCGTGGATTGTCTTCCACGGCGCCCAGTACCAGATGGGTAGCGTGATCGCGGCGAGGGACGCCCACCAGACCGCGAGCACAATGGTGTCGAGCGCGAGCAGCGGGACGAACAAGCCCACCACGTACGCGACGTCCCGCCAGGTGGCGGGGTCCCGCCACCTGGTCCGCAGCTGGGCCATGACGCCGGAGCCGACGACCTGGCGGTAACTGCCGGCGACGGGTCCGTTGACCATGGGGCGCAGCCGGGCCCGCTCGACGTCCGCGCACCACCTGATCGTCGCGGCGGCGGCTACGAGCACCGGCAGCCCGGCGAACGTGATGCTCAGCCCCGCGCCGGCGACGGCGGTGCTCAGCGCGATCGCGAACAGCGCCCAGCCCACGACCAGGTAGCCGAGCAGGTACCAGACGCTTCTCCACAGGCCGCGGGACAGCAGCAGCCGGATGGGGTCGCGGCGCAGGCTCAACTCGCTCACGGCACTCACCCCACGTCTCGCATGAGCTGCTCGACGGCGCTGACGTGCTCGGCGAGCTTCGCCATGTCGGCGCGCAGGTCGGTCATGTTAGCCACCGCCTCTTCGGCCAGCTTGCGGTAGGAAGCCATCGCCACCGCGTCCGCGCGGTGCCGCTGCAGCCGGTAGTAGTTCCAGACGATCACCGCGACCGCGGCGCAGATCGGGACGAGGATCGCCAGCAGGACGCCGATCGCCGTGTAGTTCGTGCCGGCCGAGGCCAGCGTTGTGATGTGTGTCATTGGTCGCTCTCCTCCATGTGGAGCGCATCCTTGCCGTCATCTTCAGCCAGTGCGCGGACGACCGTCTCGGCCGTGACCTGCACCTCGAAGGGGACCAGCTCGAAGTACTTCATCGCCTTACCGTCATCAGATAGCTCCAGTTGCCCGGATACCAGGCCGGCTTTCTCCAGCCGGTCCAGGTGCATGTACAGCAGCGGCCTGGACATGCCCAGCCGCCGCGCCAGCTCGCTGACGTGCACTCGCCCGCCGGCGAGCTCAGCGATGATCTGCAGTCGCAGCGGGTGCGCGATCGCGGTCAGCATGGCGACAAGCTCGTCACTAGTCAGGGTCTTATCCATTCTCTTACACCTGTAAGACAGAACTTACATATGACAAATCCGAGTGTCAACCAGGTAACCAAGATCATCTTGGGGCCGGGGCTGGTCAGGCGGTTCGTGTCTGAGTGTGCGGGGTGTTGCAGATGGCTTCCCGCTGGCTGCTGGCCTCCCGGCAGCGCAGGGCGATGATGGCGTCTGCGCCGTCGGTGGTC
>NZ_JBARCR010000898.1:0-2014 GCF_049794275.1 Trebonia sp. | reverse complement strand
CCGTCCAGCCGCCCGCTCGCAGCGTCGCGGCTACCCGTTCGCCCGCTGCCCGGACTCGCTCGGCCGGCAGCAGGCCGCGCAGGAATACGTACCCGTCAGCGGCGAGCCGCGCCCTGAGCGCCACCGGGTCACTGGCCAGGCTGCGGGAATCGGCCAGCTCATCCACGCCGTCACGCTAACTCCGCTGCCTGGGAATCCACCGGGCGCCAGCTGGGAAACCTCAAGGCATGACGTCTACGCGCATTGACTGGGTTGCCGAGCACTGTCGCTTGCTTCGGTCGATCTCGGCGGAGTTCAAGGACACGCTGCCGTTCCGCGGACTCACCATCGGGACAGGTATCCATCTGGAGGCCAAGACGGTGGCGCTGCTCTTGACCTTGCGCGATGGCGGAGCGCGGCTGGTCTCGACCGGCAACTTGAACACGACACAGCCCGAGGCGCTGCAGGCGCTGAACGCCGAGGGCGTGGTGGTGATCGGGGGCCCGACGAGGGACAGGCAGGTGCACGGCCGGTACCTCGGGGAGGTGATCGCGGCCAGGCCGGACCTCATCCTCGACAACGGCGGCGACCTGTTCGCCAGGTACCTCGATGCGCCCTACGACGGCCTGCGCGGGGGAACAGAGGAGACAACGTCCGGCCGGATGCGCCTGGAGCCGCTGCGTGACCGCCTGCGGCTGCCGATCCTGGTGATCAACGACAGCCCGATCAAGCAGTTCGCCGAGAACGAGCACGCCGTGGGGCAGAGCGCGCTGGAGTCCTACCTGCGCCTGACCAACCGCGTGACCAACGGCGAGGAGGTCACGGTCTTCGGCTACGGCGCGTGCGGGCGCGGAGTCGCGGCCAACTTCCGCGGCGCGTGCGCCCGGGTGACAGTGGTAGACGTCGATCCGGTCACCCGGCTGCGAGCGCATCTGGACGGCTTCAGCACACCGCCGCGCGAGCAGGCCATCGCTGACGCCGACCTGATCATCACGGTCACCGGTGCCCGGGACGTGCTGACGGCCGCGGACCTGCCGCTGCTGCGTGACGGCGTCATCGTGGCCAATGCCGGCCACTTCCCGTTCGAAATCGACGTCGACGCCATAGCGGGCTCTCCCGATGTCGCGGGCTTCCGCGAGTACGCCGATGACCTCATGACGCTTGAGCTCCATGACGGCCGGCGCGTCCACGTGATCTCGCGCGGGCATATGTTCAACCTGGCCGGCCCGCGGCCGCTGGGCAATTCGATCGAGTCGATGGACCTCGGCTTTGCGCTGCAAGCCCGGTGCCTGGAGGCCGTCGCCAACGGCAGCGTGGACGCCGCCAGCTGCGTCGTTCCCGTCCCGGCCACTATCGACGCCGCGATCGCCGCCAGCTACCTCGATCGCAAGTACCCGGCCGCGCCGAGGGCCTAACTCACCCAGGGCGCTCCCACGCCGATCGTGGCCAATGGCCGCCGCATGCGGGCGGATGCTGCCCGCGGGGCTGGAGTACGTCAATAGCTGGGTGGTGGACGATGGCGGCATGGACCGGTGCTTCCAGCTTATGGAGACCAGCGACCCAGCCTTGTTCGATGTCTGGTTCGAACGCTGGAGTGACCTGGTCAGCTTCGAGGTGTACCCCGTGATCACGTCCGCCGAGGCGGCGGCCCGAGCCGGGACATGACAGGATCAGCGCGCCGGCGGTAGCCGGGCATGACGCCGCTCAGGCCCACACGGGGGTGGCCCGGGCTGGTGGGATGTCGGATCGGTCCTGTCCTTCGTTGGGGAAGCCCGGCCCGGCATTCCGGGGTGCCAGGCCTAGGCTGGCAGTGTGAGGGAGGAGCTGCCTGCCGTGGCCGGGGCCCGGATCGCGGGGATCCGGTCCAGCGGGACGTGGGGGTCCTCGCTGACCTGCGGTGAGTTCGCCGCTGTGCGTAGCGCGGGCTTCGAGCCGGTTGGCCAGGTGTTCGGCGCGGCCGTGTATGCGGCCGGGGCGGCCAGCGGGCCCAGCTGCCCCGCGGCAGGAGGATCAGCCGGCGGCGGGACGCCGGGCG
>NZ_JBARCR010000897.1:0-4575 GCF_049794275.1 Trebonia sp. | reverse complement strand
GAGCAGGGCCAGCCGGGGCAGGGCTGGCCGGAGCAGGGTCAGCCGGAGCGGGGCCAGCCAGGCTACGGCCAGCAGGGGCAGGACCAGCCCGGGTACGGGCAGCCGCCGTGGCACGACGAGCCCGCGTACGGGCAGCCGCCATGGCATGGCCAGCAGCTCGGGTCCGGCGACCCCAGCTACGGGCAGGGCCAGCAGGGACACGGGCAGCAGGGCGCGGAGCAGCCGGGATACGGCCAGCAAGGCGCAGGGCAGCAGGGATACGGCCAGCAAGGCGCGGAGCAGCAGGGATACGGCCAGCAGGGACACGGCAGGCAGCCGTCGTTCGAACCTGCTCGCGGCCCGCAGGCCGGGTACGGGCAGGAACCGGGCTACGGCCAGCAGCCCGGGTACGGCCAGGAAACGGGTTCCGGCCAGGAAACCGGTTCCGGCCAGCAGGGCGGCTATGGCCAGGACCAGCGCTACGGGCAGACGCAGGGGTACGGACAGCAGGGATACGGCCAGCAGGGCTACGGACAGCAGGGCTACGGACAGCAGGATTACGGTCAGCAGGGCGGTTACGGCCAGGAGACCGGTTACGGTCAGCAGGGCGGCTACGGTCAGGACCCCCGCTACGGGCAGCAACCCGGCTACGAGCAGCAGGGGCAAGGGCAGCAGGGGTACGGCACAGCCGGGTACGGGCAGCAGGGCTACGGACAGGGCCAGCAGGGTAGCCTCGGGCAGCCGGGCTTCGGCGAGCAGACCGGGCAGCAAGGGTACGGCCAGCAGCCCGGGCCTAACCAGTCGGCCGTGTACGGGCCGCGGGACTACGGTTCCGGGGACTACGCGCCGCCGGGATCCCAGCCGCCGGCCGGGAGCGGCGGACGGACCAAGCATGGCGGCGGCGGCGGCCGGCGGCGCAAGCGCACCATGATCGCGCTGATCGCGGGAGCGGTCGCGGTCGTCGTGGTGGCTGCCGTGGTCGTCTACAAGGTGGTCGGCGGCCCCGGCGCGCCCGCCACCGGCTTCGTCCCGACGGGCAGCACGCCCGCGCAGGACGCCGCGCAGATCACCACCGCGTTCCTCCAGGCGTGGGAGACCCGCGACTACGCGAAGGCGGCCAACTACACCGACCATCCGGCCGCCGCGCAGGCCGCGCTTACCGCGAACACGAGGTACCTGAACCTCAAGAAGATGACCGGCTCGGCTGGCAACGTCACCGCCGCGACGGCGACGGCGACGGCGACGACGCCCCAGACGGTCACGTTCGGAGTCAACGACGTGGTGTCGACAGGCACCGGCGCCGGGACGCTGCAGGGCACCTGGAGCTACCACTCGACGCTCACCGCCTACCAGAAGGCGAACTCGAACGTCTGGTTCGTCGCCTGGAAGCCGACCGTCATCGCGCCGAACCTCACCGCGACCACCCACCTGGCGGCGGCCGTGGCGCTCCCGCAGGTGGTCTCGGTCACCGACGCCAGCGGGAACGCTCTCACGACCTACAACGACGCGGGGCTGACCAGGATCGCCAGCCTGCTTGAGAAGGGCGCGCCGCCCGGGCAGGGCAAGCCAGGCCTGAACGTCCAGATCGAGACCTCCAAGGGCCAGCCGGTGGCGAACAGCCAGGCGGTAGTCGTCTCGCCGCAGAACATCGCGGACCTGGCGACCACGATCAGCCAGCAGGCGGAGAACGCCGCGCGCAACGCGGTCGCGATGCACCCGAAGAGCGCCATGGTCGTCATCCAGCCGTCCACCGGCAAGATCCTCGCCATCGCCAACAACGCCGGGCAGAACGACTTCGCGCTCACCGCCGCGGTGGCGCCGGGGTCGACGATGAAGGTGATCACCTCGACGGCGCTGATCAGCTCCGGGGCCCTCAGCGCGGACAGCCCCGTCGCCTGCCCGGAGGCCTACACCGTCACGGGCATCACCTATCACAACGACCAGCACGAGTCCGAGCCGCCGGGCACGCCGTTCAGCACCGACTTCGCGCAGTCCTGCAACAACGCGTTCAGCACGCAGTGGCAGCACCTGACCGGTGGCGCCTCCCTGGCCGCCACCGCGCAGAAGTACTACGGCCTCAACCAGAAGTGGAACATCGGCCTCGGCAGCCTGGCGGCCAGCTACTTCAACGCCCCGGCGAGCGCCAGCGGCTCTGAGCTGGCCCAGGAGGCGTTCGGCGAGGGCCAGCTGATCGCCTCGCCGATCGCGATGGCGTCGGTGGCCGCGACCGTGGACAACGGGACGTTCAAGCAGCCGATCCTGGTCGACGGGATCAAGCAGCTCACCGCCACGCCGCTGCCCGGCAGCACCGACTCGCAGCTCAAGGAGATGATGCGGGACGTGGTGACCGGCGGGACCGCCGCGGGCCTTGGTTTCGGGCCGGACGTCTACGCCAAGACGGGCACCGCCGACATCCAGGGCCAGGACCAGCCCAACAGCTGGCTGGTCGCCTTCGACCCGTCCAAGGACGTCGCGGTCGGCACCCTGGTCGTCAACGCCGGGTACGGCGCCCAGTTCGCCGGCCCTGAGGCGGCCGCGTTCCTGAGCAACTACTCGGGCGGCTAATCCGGGCCGTACCTGGCCAGGTCGAGGACGATGGTCATCATGACGGTCAGGACGCGGGCCGGGCCAGGCACCGGGTCGGCGAATTTCACCGTGTAGTTGTCGGCGGACGTCAGCACTTCCTTCAGGCCAGCCCACGTCTTGCGCACGCTGGCAATCGGCGCGCCTCCGGCGCCGGTGACGGCGAAGTTCTTGACCGCCAGGTCCCCGACAGCCTCACCGACCACCTCGCCGCTGCCGTCGACCAGGGTGTACTGCCGCCTGGTATCGCCGATGCGGATCCGGCCGGCGGGCTTGCCGTCCGGATCGGTGAGGTCCGCGGCCCAGTCGCTGTTCCGCTTGACCAGCGTCAGGACCGGCTCGCCGGCCGCCGTGCGCACCCCCAGCGCCCGTGTGCCGGGTAGCTCCCGGGTGAGGGTCTGCATCCACGACCGGCCTGCTTCCTCCGACGCGATGGCCAGCAGGTGCCGCCCGGTGTCGAAGATCTCATACCTCGCCTTGCCGGGAATCAGCTTGCCCGGCTGCCGGATCCGGAGCTCACCGAAGTCGAAGGGGTCGTCCACACCGACCGACTGTACTCCCGCGATTACGCCGTGGGGGTCTCGTCGAGCACGATCAGCGGCAGCGGCCCGGCCAGCTGATCCGGCGCGGCCGGCGTGTAGGCGAAGTTCTTCGCCCGGGCGCCGCCGTCGACCACCAGGTCGGTGCCGGTGATCAGCCGGGCGTAGTCGGAGCACAGCCAGGCCACCGCGTGCCCGATGTCGGTCGGCGTGCCCGTGGTCCCCATCGGCACCATCGGGTTGCGGGGACCCTCGAACCGCGCGGGCTTGCGCCATTCATCGGTGCCCTCGGGGGCGCCGAGGCCGCCGGACGCGCCGGGGCGCAGCCCGAACGGGGTCCGACCCTCCCGCTGCCACTGGGCGAGGAGCTCGGGGTTGTCCGGGTTCGGGGCGGTGGGGGTGAAACTGTTGACCCGGATCCCGTAGGGGGCGAGGTCCATCGCCGCGGCCCGGACGAAGTTGTTCACGCCGCCCTTGTGGAACGCGTACGCGCAGACGCCCGCGCTGCCGTTCCAGCCGTTGGACGAGGAGATGCAGACGATCGAGCCCTTGATGCCGCGCTGGGCCATCGCCCGTCCGGCGTGCTTGGTGTTGAGGAAGTTGCCCATCGCGGAGACCAGCACCGCCCGCTGGAAGGCCTCGGCCGTCTCGTCGAGCACGCCGCGGCCGCCGAGCAGCGCGGCGTTGTTCACCAGGATGTCGATGCGGCCCCACCGCTCCAGCACGCTGCCGATGTACCCCTGAACCGATGCCTCGTCCGTCACGTCGCCGGGCGCGGCCATCGCCTCGCCGCCGTTCCGCTCGATCCTGGCGATGCAGGCGTCGATCGACTCCTTCGACACGTCGTTGACGGCAACCTTCGCGCCGTACCTGGCGAGCGCGAGCGCGATGCCGCTGCCGATGTTCGGACCGCATCCGGTGACGAGTGCGACCTTGCCTTCGAGTGAGATCTCCACTGTGAGTAGCTCCATTCCTCGCATCGCCTGGCCGGACCTTGCCGATTATGTTGCGAGGCGGGCGGAGTGACAATCGGCCGCGAGCACAGATTCGCCGCACCGCAGTGCCAACCGGCCCCAGCGGAACGCCGTGACGCCCGCGTCACCGGCCCGTACCGCTCCTGATTAGCGTCAGCCGCGCCGCAGGTGCCTGCCCGCGGCCTCCCGCACCGCGTCGGTGAGCGTCGTCAGCCGCGGCGAGTCAAGCCGCCAGCGCTGCCAGAACAGCGGCACGTCGAGCACGTCACCGGACAGCCGCACGAGCTGGCCGGCCGCGAGGTCAGCGCGCGCCTGCGGCTCGGGAAGCATGCCCCAGCCGAGACCGATGCGCACGGCCGCGAGGAAGTCGGCCGAAGTCGGGACCTGGTGGACGACGGGAGGCAGCCGCGGCACGCCACGGCGGCGCAGCATGTCCTGCTGCAAGTCGTCCTTGGCGCCGAAGACCACGGCCGGCATCGCGGCCCAGTCCGGCGCGCGCC
>NZ_JBARCR010000896.1:0-5125 GCF_049794275.1 Trebonia sp. | reverse complement strand
GTGCCGGGCGGTGCGGGCGGCGACCGCGATCAGGTCACGGCGGATCGTCGCCCCGCGCGCTTTCGCGAAGGGCAGGCTGGCCAGGGCGCCGACCGCGCGGAGCAGGTTGTGCGCCATGGCGGCGATCGACAGCCAGGCCGCGTTCGCGGCGAAGACGCCTGAGGGCATGTGAGCGAGCGGGCCGCTGGTGACGTCGGCGAAGACCTGCTCCACGACCGCGTGGTCGCGGTGCTGCCCCTCGGCCTGGACCAGCCCGAACGGCGAGTCGGTGAACACGGCGTGGTAACGCCAGGCCGGGAACAGCTCGTCCATCCCCTCGGCGGCCTTCTTGTTCTGGTCGCGGACCCGGCGGACGATCAGCCGGGCGGTGACCGCCTGGCCCTTCTTCGACGCGAACGCCGTGTACCCGGTCTCGGCGACCTCGGCGTCGGAGACCCAGCAGTCCAGCTGGTCGTCCCAGACCGCTTGCGGGTACCGGATGGCGGTCCAGGCGTCTTCGCCGATGGCGGCGATGGCGGCGCGGATGCTGGAGTTCATGGGAACGGTGACGGAGAACCTTGCGCCGCCGCGGCGGACCGCGCCGAGCACCGCGGCGTTGTAGAACGCCGAGTCCATCCGGACAATGATGGTCCCGGCGCAGCCGCAGTCCCGCGCGGTGCCGATCGCCTGGGCGGCCATGCTGGCCGCGCCGCGCGCGGAGGCGGCGTTCCCGCCGCGCAGCCTCGTGCAGGCGATCACCGGCGCCGCGATCGGCGTGCTGATCACCGCGGCCAGCGCGTTCAGGCCCCTTACCAGCAGCGACTTCCCCTGGATCTTGGTGTGGCCGAACTTCGCGCCCTGCTTCCGGTGCCCGTAGACCCGCTTCTGCATCGAGTCGATATCGATGAACGCGAGGGTTTCCGCGCCGGGCAGCAGCGGCGCCTGCCGGGCCAGCTCCGCGAGGAACTCCCGGCCCGCTTTCTCTAGCTGGCTGACGTTCCCCCACGTATAGGAGCGCAGGTGCGAACCGAGCGTCGACGGGGCGCGGATCCCGCCGAACAGCCTGTCCATCGCGCCGTGCCGCAGCATGTCCATGTCATCGATCGAATCCGCGCCCGCGGCCATCCCAGCGACCAGGCACGGGACCTTCAGATGCGCGTTGACGCCGCACTCGCCGCCCGGCGTGACGCGCTCCGCGACCAGGTCCGCCAGGCCGGCGCGCTCGGCGAGCGCCATCACCGGCACCAGGCCGGCGTGCGACACGAGATTCGGGTCGTCAAACGATGCGTGCGCCTTCGCCAGGCTATGCAACAATCGCACTTGCGAGGTGTCCTCTCGAACCGGGAACTGGAAGCGTCAGCAACTTCCATTCTCCCAGCTCAGAGGGCACCTTTTGCGTTAACACGCCCGAAAGGCACCACTATTTGACCGGTGGATCGAGGCTTAGAGCATCACGTCGAGAAGGAATACAGCGCATGCCCGGTCAAGGGTGCCCTAGCTCCTCCCTGCCGGATAGGAATGCCTACTGAAGCAATAGCATCTGTGACCCCATGCTCACAGAACATCCGCTCGGGCGCGGGGTGGCATGGCGAGTGGCGGGCCGACCGATGGGCACGTTCTACCCGTTCCTGTCCGGCCGGGACAACCTGCGCGCGCTGGCTCGGCGATTCCTAGCCGTGCCGGTCGGCCTGTGACAACCCCACTGAGGGACTGAAGTTCAGCGGCATCGTGGCAAGGAAGGCCAGGTGGGCGATTCCCTGGGCGGACCGCCAGTCGAACCGGTCAGGATAGCGTGCGAGCGCGTTCGACAGCAGTTGCGCCGCCCGCCCGTCCAGCTACCGGAAACACGGTCCGCCGCGTGTCCTGGCCGGATTTCACTTACCCCGCACCCGGGCCGGGGGAAGCACCGACAATTCAGAGCTGGTTCCTCCGGCCAGTTTGATGACCTTGGATCGACGGTCACCGTCGAAGGTAGCCGCCGATCCAAGATCATCGATGGGGCTCAGTTAGTGCTCGGACGTGGCAACTACTCGGGCTGCCATATCACCAGATCGAACTCGTTGCCCTCCGGGTCGGCGAACGTGGTCTGGCGGACCGCCGCTACGCCAGGGGGAAGCGCCGCAGGCGGGAGCTTGATCTCGTTAAGCGCCCTGGCGCCCAGGGCGGTCAGTCGCTCGATCTCCTCGTCGTAGTGGTCGGTGACCAGGACAGGATGGACGCTGTTCTTGGCCGTCGCGGGCCCGGCGGGATTGTGGAGAATCATCCGGGGGCCGCCCTCGGGGTCGGTGACGTCGACCGCCGTGTCCCCGGCGACCGCGCCCGGGCTGACTGGGCGGCCGAGGGCCTTCCCCCAGAAGTCCGCCAGGGCGGCGGGATCGGCGGCGTCGATAGTCAGGGCTGCGAAACTCAGGCTGACGGTGGTGGTCATGGTTGCTTGCTTCCTTCCGATGGGTCGGCTGGGCGCTCGACTGACTTAAACCGTTAACTCACGGTATCCGATATCACTTCACGGTGCAAGTCATAAGAGTACTGAATCACTTCAATTTTTAAGTTATACTGTCCTCATGGACCCGCAGGAGCCCCACTGGCTCGACGCCGAGGAAAGCCAGGCCTGGCGCGCTCTGGCCAAGGCGCTGTTCAGGCTGCCGACCGCGCTCGATGCGCAGCTGCGCCGCGACGCCGGGATCAGCCACTTCGAGTACGAGGTGCTGGCCCTGCTGTCGGAAGCGCCGGACCGCACCCTGCGGATGAGCGAACTCGCAATGTGGGCTGGGGGCTCGCTGCCGCGCCTGTCCCAGGTCGTCGCGCGGCTGGAACAGCGCGGCTGGGTGCGCCGCACCCCCGATCCGGCCGACGGCCGCTACACCCTGGCGACCCTGACCGGCCAGGGCCAGGCGAAGGTGACCCAGGCCGCGCCCGGCCATGTCCAGGAGGTCCGCCGCCTGGTCTTCGACCCGCTCACCAAGGCCCAGTCCCGGCAGCTGCGCGAGATCAGCCGGCGCATCATCCGCGCCATCGACCCCGACGACCAGCCGCGGCCCGCCGCCATGCCCGCACAGGCACCTCAGTGACCGGCATCCCCAGCCACGGCGCGCCGACGCTGCCCGACGACCGGCCCTGACCGCGGCAGTTGTTCGACTGGTGCGGGCTCCGGAAACCCCACGGCTGCCATGGAAGAAGCACGCAGAAGTCCGGGCCTGACCAAACGATGTGGCGTGCTCCGGACAGAACGGCAAGCCGGCTTGAAGAACGAGTTTTGCCAGCGGGTCCGCGGACTTCTGACCGTATCCGGCCGGGGTCAGTCGAGGGTTCCCGTCAAAGGCCATGATGCAACCGGCAAGCGCCTCGCCTGAAGGCCGGTGACGTCCGCAGCGGACCGGGCCAGCCTGCGCGCCACGCATGCCCGCGCTGAAGTGTGGCGGTCCCCCGCTGGCTGATCTGGCTGATGAGGCAACGCGATCACGGCGGAGTCCGGGGAGTCATCGTCGGGGACCAGCTGCGATGCGGGTCCCGATCGCGGCGAGGCTCTCCCGGAGCCAGAGGTGGCCAGCGTCGTGGGTGTGGACTGGGTGCCACCAGAGGGCCTCTTGTACCGGGACCGCATCGAAAGGGCAGTCGAGCAACCGGATGCCGCTGCCGGGACCGAGTCCGAGACGTGCGGCGAGCAGGGCCTGGATCATCGCGACCCGGCGAGTCCCGGCGACCAAGGCGGGCAGCAACTGGAAGCTGTCGACTGAGACCTGGACACGGGGCTCAATGCCGAGCAGCGATAGCTGCCGGTTGACCGGAGCGTCGTAGACCCGCTGATAGGTCGCCCAGGGCAGGGCGGCAAGCTGCTCGAGGGTGATCGACTCGCCCACTTCAGGATTGTCCTCGGCGACCGCGCACACCCAGCGGTCGCGGAACAGTTCGACGGCGGGCAGGCCGCTGATGATCCCGTGCGGCATGAACAGGCCGTCGACGGTGGATAGCTGCGCGGCCGGGTCGTCGATGATCGTGGCGGGCACCTGGCGGAAGGTGATCCTCACCTGAGGAGCCTGAGCGCTGAGCTCACGGGCCAGCCGGTCCCCGATTACCACGACTGCGTAGTCGGAGGCGAGGAGGGTGAACTCGCGGTGCTCGCGCGCGGGGTCGAAGCGCGGTTGGCTGCCGAAGACTAGGTCGAGCATTTCGCAGGCGACCTGGGTCCGGTCGAGCAGCACCTTGCCCAGGGCGGTCAGCTCATAACCACTGCCCTTCCTGGCCAGCAGATCGTCACCGAAGTGGCGGCGCAGCCGGCCGAGTGCGGCGCTCATCGCAGGCTGACTGAGTCCGATCCGCTCCCCTGCCCTGGTCACATTGCGCTCGGTCAGCAGAGCACGCAGCGCTACTACGAGGTTCATGTCGAGTCCGGCGAGATTCACGGACACGATGGTATCCGCCTCGTGGATTAGCATCATCAGAAGAATCGATTTCATAAATCTCGCTGTCCGGTCCACAGTGGTCACACCGAAGGGCGGGAGGTGGTCCTGTGGCGAAGTCGTCGCAACCCATGCAGTCAGATCAGGCGAGCCCGCCTGCCGCGTCGCCGGAGTTGCTTGACCGGTCGGACCCGGAAGCGGAGATCGCACGCGCGGTACGGGCGTACTCCAACTGGGGCCGGTGGGGCGCCGACGACGTGCTCGGCACGGCTAACTTCATCACCGACGGGCTGCGCCGGGCCGCCGCCGGCCTGGTGCGGCGCGGAGCCAGCTTCTCGCTGTCCCAGCGTTTCGACATGGACGGGCCGCAGCGCGGCTGGCGGCGGCGGACCAACCCGGTGCACACCATGCTGGGCACCGGGACCGACGCGGCCCTCGGCAACCAGGGGTTCCCGCACGGCATTGGCGGCGCCGACGACGTGATCGCCATGCCGCTGCAGTGCTCGACGCAGTGGGACGGGCTCGGGCACATCTTCGACCACGGCAAGGCGTGGAACGGCCGGGACGCGGCGCGGACCGTCACCTCCGACGGCGACTTGGTGACCGGCATCGAGCAGCTGGCCAGGCCGATGTGCGGGCGCGGAGTGCTGCTCGACGTAGGGCGGGTGATCGGACCCGCGCACGGCACCGCTGGCGGCGGGCGCGGCGAGCTGCCCGACGGCTTCGCGATCACGGCCGAGCACCTG
>NZ_JBARCR010000895.1:0-5394 GCF_049794275.1 Trebonia sp. | reverse complement strand
TAGACGCCGGTGGCGCCCGCACCCTCAGCTGCGGCGGGTTGTTGTAGCAAATCACTGACACGAGCGTCGGCAGTCTGCTAGACAATTGTCCTGCAAATGACGCTATGATTGCCCAGATCAGTCAGCTGTCGCCCAGGGATGCCAACTATGAGCTGGGACTACCCTCCCATGACCGCTGCGGGCGTCAAGGCAACCTTGAAGAGCCTGCGCACGCGGGTTGGGCTGCGGCCCGATCGCATCACGAGCACCTCGCTGGCACTCGACACACTTGAGCGGCTTGCCTCAGTCCGGTACCTCCAAGATCAGGGACTTGATCGCGCCACGGCGATCGTTGAGGCGGTCCGCGAGGCGGCAGCAGGACTTCCGGTCACGGAGAGCCTGATCGTCGATGCCGCCCTTTCGCTGCGGCTGAATGCGGAGGCGGGGGCTGAAGCGGATCTATACGCCGAGGGGCTTTCGGACCGGCGCCTTGCGCTGATTCAGGAATGGGACAGGCTGCACGCTGCGCGCGGCGTGCAGCCGCCTCCGGTGCCCACCGTACGAAGCCTGCGCTTTGAGCAAGAGGAAGCCGCCCTTGGGCTGCTCGCCAGCGTGCTGGTTGGGGAGGAACTGGAACGAAGGCCACCGGTTATAACCGGATCCAACCAAGAGCACCAAGAGAAGGATGAGCGCGCGGCCGTCGTCATTGGCGCGGCCGTTCACGACGTCAGTTGCCGAGTGAGGGACATCCCGGCTCCCAACACCTCGGTGCAGGCATACGCGTTCGAGGAACGCCCCGGCGGCAAGGGACTGAACCAAGCGGTAGGCCTAGCACGCCTGGGCACGAAGGTGAGGCTGATCAGCGCACTTGGCTCGGATCAGGCGGGAACTGAAATTCTCGAATTCCTGCGCACCGAAGGCGTCGATGCGGACTACGTGGAGACGCGGCACGGCAGCATGTCCCCGCGGACCGTAGTTCTCGCGTCCAAGAACGGCTCGTACTGGCACATTGGCTGGAAGAACGAGCACGAAGTTCGAATCAGTAACGCATTCCTGCGACGCGCGGCCTTCCAGAGCATTATCGAGACAGCTTCCGTCGTTCTGCTCACTTTGGAACCTCCCAGGGACACCGTTGTGACGGTCCTTGAGGTGGTCGAGCGGTCGAAGCGGTGCCCGCTTGTCGTCACGGCCTCGCCGCCGATCGAGGGTCCGCCGCTGGCGGCAAGTAAGCTCCGCCTGATCGACTACCTGATCGCCACCGAGCTGGAGTTGCGCTACATGCTTGAAGACGCCGGGGACGATGATGACGCGCTCAGCGAGCAGGACATCGTCCACCGGCTCCTGCTCGCCGGCGTGGGCACCATCTGCGTGCTCGGCCCCAACCAGTGCCGTTTCTATGGTGTACCTGACGATTTCGTGCAGCCGCCGCCTGCCGCGTTGATCACCACCGACCAGTCGGCCTCGATGGACGCCTTTGCCGCCGGCTTGGCGTCGCGAATCGCCGTTCATCATATGGCAACTCAGCAGGATTTCTATTACGCTTATCATGCCATGCTGGTTGCTGGACAACGCTTTGGCACTTCGTCCTCGCTTCCCAGGCACGGCGAAATCACTTCCTTTGAAGAGCTGCTCAACGAACGAGCCGGAACCGTCGTCGGGGGTAATCAGTGACTGCAGCGCCAGTAAAGCATGACATTTCGGTCGACGGCAGGTCGGCTCCCGTCCGAATGCACAGCTCTTTTGGGTCGGATCCAAAAGTTTATTCGAATGCCGCTGTCGCTTATGGCGAGGTGCGGGACGGTTGCCTCGTGAGGGTCCACTCACGGTGCTTGTATTCAGAGGTATTCGACTCCCGTGAATGCGATTGCGGGTGGCAGCTCAAGAGGTCACGCGAACTGCTCACGGTCCAGGGCGGTGTGCTGATCTACCTTGACCAGGAAGGCCGAGGGGCGGGCCTGTGGGCAAAGGCAAATGCTTACCTGCTAAACAATGAAGAAGGGCTTGATACCTATGAAGCCTACGATAGGCTTGGCCTGAGCCACGACTCGCGCGAATATGCGGATGCGGTGCAGATCCTCGACGAGCTTGGCCTTACCTCGGTGCGGTTGCTGACCAACAACCCCGCCAAGATCGAAGCCCTGGAGAAAGCGGGCATCACCGTGGCCCACGTTCCCCTCCAGGCGCAGCCTACGCCGACGACTGTGGCCTACCTGCAGGCGAAGAAGCGCAACGGGCATCTACTGTTACCGACCAGTTCGTTGACATCTCCCAGTAGCTGTCGGACTATTGTCGCTATAGGAGACTTTTCTCTGACAGCTGTCCGGGGACAGTCTGGGGACACCGCTTGACGGGGGTGCGCCCATGTCCAGCGCCGCAACTCCTGCCGAACGGCAGGATTACCTTCAAAGACTTCTGGCAATCGCAGAAGATGCGAAGGTCAAGAGGTTCGCCTTGGCACGCGCCGGAGATCTTGAGCTAGCTGAGGACGCCCTCCAGCAGACCTATGACTCGATGGCGCGGATCAAGGATCCGGGAGGAATCCAAGACCTGAAGGCTTACTTCTACAGGGTGCTGATCCGCGCCATCTACGCCCTGCGCGCACAGCTGGGGGCGATTCTGCCCAGCGATTTCACGGGTCTTGCCGACGCGAATCAGGGCAACATCAGCGGTGGGGCGCTCCCCAGGCCGGTCGACGAGACGGTGGCCGTCGATCTGCTCGCCCGTGGCTGGCTAGAGCGCTTCATTGCAGAGCGCGCGTCCCTGTTCGCGGCGGTACCCGGCCGTTCCTCCGACCCCGGCCGTTATAGCGAGCTCATCGTCAGCGTCGCCGAGCAGGTCCTCAGATCGCTAGTCGCCGCTGACGTGTGCGACGCCGACGGCAACCAGGCCCTGCGCGTCGCCTACCCGGAGTGGTTCGCCGAGCTCGGCGGCAAGGTCGGCAACGCTCATCAGCGTTTCAGCCGGGCCCGTGCCGATGTGCGCGGCCTGCTCCGGATGATCGTCAACCGCGACGAGCTATATCCGTTAGCCGCTGTTAGACGCCGGTGGTGCCGTCGATGCGCTCGCGCAGCAGGTCGGCGTGGCCGAGGTGGCGGGCGTACTCCTCGATCATGTGCAGGTAGATCAGCCGCAGCGACACCGTCTGCCCGTTGTGCGTGAACGTGGCGTCGAGCGGCGCGTTGTCCGCCGCCGCGTCGGCCAGCCGGCACTCCTCGGTGTACCGCGCGTAGTCCGCGGCCGCCCGTGCCGGATCGGTTGCCTTCCAGGCGGCTTCCGGCTCGTAGGCGTCGTCGATGGGCTCGTCGGCGAACCGCTGGCGGAACCACGTGCGCTCCACCCGCGTCATGTGCCGGAGCAGTCCGAGCAGGGACAGCTCCGACGGCGGCACCGCCCGCTCCGCCAGCTGTGTGCCGGTCAGCCCGGCGCACTTGTTCAGCAGCGTCGCCCGTTGCCAGTCGAGGAAGGCCTGCAGCATCGGCCGCTCGCCGCCGGCCAGCGGCCCTTCCTGCCGGGTTACCTCAGGTGCGGTCCAGGTCACCTGACCATCATGTCACTCAGGTGAAGGCGCTGAGGCCCGTGATCGCGCGGCCGACGACGAGAGTGTTGATCTCCCTGGTGCCTTCGTAGGAGTAGATCGCCTCCGCGTCCGCCACGAACCGGCCGACCTGGTGCTCGAGCAGGATGCCGTTGCCGCCGAGCAGCTCGCGGGCGTAGCCGACCGATTCCCGCATCCGCACCGTGCAGAACGCCTTCGCCAGCGCGGAGTGCTCGTCGGCGGCCTCCCCGGCGGCCTGGAGCTGGGCGAGCCTGGTGCACAGGCACGCCGACGCGGTGATGTTGCCGAGCATCCGCACCAGCAGGTCCTGCACGAGCTGGAAGCCCGCGATCGGCCTGCCGAACTGCTCCCGCTCCTTCGCGTACGCGAGCGCGTGCTCGTAGGCGCCCATCGCGCAGCCGACCGCCTGCCAGGCCACGCCGGCCCGAGTCAGCCTGAGCACCGCGGCGGTCTGCCGGAACGACGTCGCCCGCTGCAGCCTGCTGGACTCGGGGACCCGCACGCCGTCGAGCGTGATGTACGCGTTCTGCACGACGCGCAGCGCGATCTTGTCCTTCATCTTCGTGGTGGACAGGCCCGCTGTCCCCTTCTCCACGACGAAGCCCTTCACCTGGCCGTCGGCCGCGTCGCGCGCCCAGATGATGATGTAGTCGGCGAAGGTCGCGTTCCCGATCCACTTCTTCTGGCCGTCGATCACCCATTCGTCGCCGTCCCGGCGGCACGTCGTGGTCAGCCCGCCGGCCACGCCCGAGCCGACGTCGGGCTCGGTCAGGCCGAACGCGCCGATCTTCTCCATCCGGGCCATCGCGGGCAGC
The DNA here is from genome assembly GCF_049794275.1 of Trebonia sp. Classification (NCBI taxonomy): domain Bacteria; kingdom Bacillati; phylum Actinomycetota; class Actinomycetes; order Streptosporangiales; family Treboniaceae; genus Trebonia; species Trebonia sp. Next base: position 1,044 of record NZ_JBARCR010000895.1, on the reverse strand, counting down.
CAGCGTTCCTTCTGCTCTTCCGAGCCGCACAGGTAGATGGAGCCCATCGCCAGCCCGCTGTGCACGCCGAGGAACGTGGACATGGACGGGTCCGACCTGGCCAGCTCCATCGCGAGCACCCCGTCGAGCAGCGGGCCGCCGCCGGGGCAGCCGTAGCCCTCGTAGGCGACTCCCGCGATGCCCAGGCCGGCGATCTCCGGGATCAGGTGGTACGGGAACTCCTCCCGCGTCCAGTAGCCGTTGATCACCGGCTCGACCTCTTTGACCAGGAATTCCCTGGTGCGCCGGACGGCGTCCCGTCCGGCGTCGGTCAGCAGCTGCTCGATCCCGTAGAAGTCACTGCTCATGAAGCCCTCTATCCCCCCGCGGGGATCAGGTCATGCGGTCACCAGGGCGCTGGTTCTTGCTGACTGGTGAGCGGAGCCGGGCGGTGGCGGTGATCCTGGCCGCGATCGTGATGAGGATGGCGATCGGCAGCGTCTGCGGCAGCTCGCTGGGCGGCACGAACGCGACGGCGGCGAACGCGACGGCCACCCCGCCGATGGCGACGAACAGCGCCGTCGCGACCCGGCGGGTGCGCAGCGTGCGCCGGACCAGCCCGCGCGCTTCCCGCGGCAGCCGCAGCAGCACCAGGCCGAAGCTCGCGACGGCGCCCGCCGCCAGCACGCCGAACCCGACGGCGAACGGGAACCTGTCCACGTGCATGACGGCGGGCACCCACAGCATGAGCAGCGCGACCAGCACGAAGACGTAGATCATCCGGGACAGCGTGCGCAAGATGACCACGTCGATGTTCCTGCTGTAGATGTGCTCGCCTGGCGTGGTCCGCGCCGCGTTGATGAAGTGCCTGATCGCGCCCGCGGTGTCGTGCCTGCGCAGCCGGATCCTGCCGAGCTCGTTCATCGCGCCGCTGTGCGCCGGGTCAAGGGCGAGCGCGCGCTCCTGGTGCCCGCGGGCCGAGTCGAGGTCTCCGCGGGCCAGCGCCACCTTGCCGGACAGGAAGTGCACGTCGGGCTCGTTCGGGGCGAGGCGGCGGGCCTCCTC
>NZ_JBARCR010000894.1:0-8701 GCF_049794275.1 Trebonia sp. | reverse complement strand
GGCTGGCCAGCCAGTCCCTGGCTGGGCGGTGGGTACGGCCTTGCTGGCGCCCGTTGTCCTAGTGGGGGGCTGGCTGATTGCTGGCGCGCTTCAGCCGGCCTCTTACAGCCCGATGCGGCAGACGATGAGCGTGCTGGCTGGTCACTCGGGAACCGACCGGTGGGTAATGACCGCGGCCCTGCTGCTGGTGGGCAGCTGTCAGATCGCGACCGGCGCGGGCCTGACTGCCGTCCGCATGCCTGCGCGCATCCTGCTGATCCTGACTGGCCTTTCTACTCTCGGCATCGCTGCCACTCCGGAACCGGCCACCGGCCCGACGTCCCGCCATCTTGCCTTCGCGGTGAGCTGCGTCGTCACGACAGCGGTCTGGCCCGTACTCGTCGCCAGGCGCGCGCCAGCGCAACCGTGGATCGTCAGTGTCTACGGCTGCGCGACGGTGACCGTGATCTTCGCCGGGTTGTCTTGCTGGCTCCTGATCGCAGCACGAGACGGCGGCGGTGACCTGGGCATGGTCGAGCGGCTGACTTCGGCAGTTCAGGCCCTGTTTCCGCTTGTCGTGGCGCTCGCCTTGCGGCAAACCGCGGGACGCAGGAACCAGGGACAGCGAGGCCAAGAGCGTTCCGGGCACTGGCAAGCAGTTATGCCAGTAGGCCGAAAGGGGACAGTTCCATAGCGGTCGGACGGGATCGCGTCTGCGTTTGCGCCTGCTCGTCTTCAGTCGGTGAGGATGCGGGGCAGGCCGAATCGGCCGAGGCCGCTGTTGTCGAAGCGCGTGAGTGTACTGATCCGCTCTCCGGCGAGAGTGAGGACCATCAGGCCGTTCGCGTGCAGGACGCCGGAGCACGGGTCATGGACGTAGACACCGAACGCCGGCTGGCCGTTGGCGCGGGTGGCCACGAGCCGGTAGCGCAGTCCGCGGCCGAAGAGCAGGGTCAGCCCCCGTCTGGCCACGTCACGGCCTTGGTACTCGAAGGGCGAGGGCGGCATGATCAGCCACACATCGTCAGTCAGCAAGCTGACGACGGCATCCACATCCCCCGCCGCGAAAGCCTCGGTCAGGCGGTGTACGAGCTCGCGCTCGGCAGGCGAGCCCGGCGCGGGCGGCGGCTCACGGCCTGCCGTGCCGGCGGAGCGGCGCGCTAGGGTGGCACGGGCTCGCTTGAGCGCGCTGGCCGCCGACTCGATGGTGATCTCCAGGATGTCCGCCGTCTCAGCCGTCCGGAAGCCGAGCACGTCACGCAGCACCAGTACAGCGCGCTGGCGGGGTGGCAGGAGTTGCAGGGCCGTGATGAACGCCAACGAGATCGCCTCGGCACTCTCATACCGTGCCTCGGGTCCCGGTTCGGTGCCAGGCAACTGGTCCAGCAGCACGTCAGGATATGGCTCAAGCCACGGGACGTCGCCAAGCCGGGTCGGCTCGGGCGGGTCGGGCCAGTGCCGGGGGCCGTCCATCGTCACTCTCCGGCTGCTGGCCCGTAGGGCGTTGAGGCAGCGGCTGGTGGCGATCCGGTAGAGCCACGTGCGGATCGACGCACGCTCCTCGAAGTCGCCCAGCCCGCGCCATGCGGCCAGCAGCGTCTCCTGCAGTGCGTCCTCGGCGTCCTGCGCGGAGCCGAGCATCCGGTAGCAGTGGACCTGAAGTTCGTACTGGTAGGGGCCCACGAGCTCACGGAACGCCTCCTGATCTCCGGCCCGTGCCCTGGCCGTCAAGTCGGACTTCACGGTGCGGTCCTTCCATCTGCTCGGTTCCTTCCCGCCGGTCGCCAGTACTGACACCGGCGGCCCCGGAAACCGGGCGGTCCGCGACCGCCCGGTTTCCGGGCAGTGTGGTGTCTGTCTTGCCGACACCACACACAGGAGATGGGACGCGTTATGTCAGAACCTGGCGGCAAGACCGCCGGCTCGCCTGGACCGGATCACCGATGGCTGGTTCTGGTGACGGTGGCGATTGCTCAGCTGATGGTGGTCCTGGACGCCACTGTCGTCAACATTGCCCTGCCCTCCGCGCAACGTGACCTCGGCTTCGCCAACTCCGACCGGCAGTGGGTGGTAACCGCCTACGCCCTGGCTTTCGGCGGGCTGCTCCTGCTTGGCGGACGTGTCGGTGACCTGTTCAGCCGCAAGCGGGTCTTCATCGTCGGCCTGCTCGGCTTCGCCGGGGCCTCGGCGTTCGGCGGTGCGGCCACATCGTTCGGGTTGCTGGTCGCCGCCCGCGCGCTGCAGGGCGCGTTTGGCGCGATCTTGACCCCGGCTGCCCTCGGCACGCTTCTGACCACCTTCACCGATCCTCGCGAGCGGCAGCGGGCGCTCGGCGTGTACAGCTCGGTGGCCGGCGCCGGCGGCGGCGTGGGCCTCCTACTGGGTGGAGTCCTGACCCAGGACCTATCGTGGCGCTGGACGCTCTACGTCAACCTGGCGTTCGCGGCGCTCGCGGTGTCAGGGGCAGCCGCTTTCATCCGAGCGGCCGCGCCCGCTAACCGCTCGCGCGTCGACATCGTGGGGGCAGCCCTGGGCGGTGGCGGCGTGTTCCTCCTCGTATACGGCTTCTCGCGCGCCGAGGCGGTCGGCTGGGGATCGGCTGAGACGGTGGGTTCGCTGGCCGCGGGCGTGGCCATGCTCACCTTGTTCGTGGTGGTGGAGCGGCTCGTCAGCCGGCCGCTGCTCCCTTTGCGGATCATCGCGAACCGGGCCCGTGGCGGCGCCTATCTATCCATTGGCCTGGCCACGGTCTCGCTTTTCGGGGCCTTCCTGTTCCTCTCTTACTACCTGCAGACGGTCAAGGGCTATAGCCCGGTCATCGCCGGCGTGGCGTTCCTGCCGCTGGTCGGCGGCCTGCTCGTGGCCGCCAACGCGTCGAGCAATGCCCTCCTGCCCAGGACAGGGCCACGCCCCCTAATCACAGGCGGGCTGGTGCTGGGCGCCGCCGCGATGGCCTACCTCACTCAGCTCGGCCTGGCCTCAAGCTACGCCGCCGGCGTGCTCCCCGCGCTGATCATCTTGGGCCTGGCCTTTGGCCTGATCCTCCCGTCGGCCATCGCCACCGCCACGACCGGCGTGCTCCCGCAGGACACCGGAGTGGCGTCAGCGCTTGTCAACACCATGCAGCAAGTCGGCGGCTCCATCGGCGTCTCAGCGCTGAGCACCGTCGCGCTGAGCGCTACGGCGAGCTATCTAGCAACCCACCGGGACGCCGGCCGGCTGGTCACCCCCGACGCGGCGATCCACGGCTACACGGTGGCTTTTACGGTGGCGGCCATCGTGTTCGCAGTGGCGGCGGTTCTCGCCTTCTGCTTGCTGCCGTCCCGGCAACGGCAGCAACCTGGCGGAAGTCTTGAAGACGGCGATGTTACCGGAGAACCCGCACGCCATCCTCGCACGGTCAAGTCACCCTCACTGGATGACGCTCCGCCGGCCGGCTCGGGGAAAGGATGAGTGCCAGGGAGGAGAACCGCGGCCCGGATGCAGCCGCTTCGGCCCGCGGCGCCTCACCATCTGAAGGAGGCCCAATGACGGATGCGCCACCCACCACCGTCGAGGACATGTTCGTGCAAACCGCAAGCGGTGTCCGCACTGACGGCGGGACCATGACCCTGCTCGGTCTTACCCCGCACACGATCTACTTCTCCGACCGTCCCCAACGCATCGTCGGCCACCTGACCACTCACCGCTTCCTTCAGTGGTGGTCCGAAGGTGACGACAGTTTCGCCGCCGACCCGCCCAACGCGGTGCTGGCCTGGGGCGAGCCTGGGACGGACACCCCGGAGGAGGCTGTGGTGGTCATTTCCGACCCGAGCATCACGGCTGACGGCTTGCAGTACCACGTCGAGACCCTGCAGGGCAGTCCCCCGGCGACGGCTGGTCCGTGTGTGCTGTTCATCGACCCGCTCGGCAGGCCGCTCTCGCCGGTCTCGGTCGCCGGAGTACGCCGCAGGGACATGCGCCGGGACCGCCGCCGGTTTTAGGGTGCCCGCTGAGCGCAGGCCGCGCGCGGCCACGGCAGCGGTTACAGCCAGACCGAGCGGTAATCGTCGTCGCGAACGTCCATGGCCGCAACCGTCACCCTGAGCGGCTGTGTGGTATCGACCATGTACGACCACATGTCCAGGAACGGGCTGATGGGCATGGCGTCGAAACCTGGCTTGGGCCCGTGCGCCAGGCTGCGCGGATGCAGCGTGATCGTGCGGGACAGCGGGTCGTTCTCCTGCTTGACGAACCGGTACATCAGCTCGTCGTAATCCACATTCATGTGGTGCGCCTGGGCCGGGTTGGCGCGCGGGTCGCTGGCATTGGGATGAGGGACCATCGCGCAGACGGCAACCCCACGGGCAGCGAACACCTGATACTGGTCAGGCAACGGGTGCACCCGGCCGCTGATCGGCTCGAAGTCGTCAAGGTTAAGCGCGTACGGGTAGAGGTAGCCGTCCCACCCGACGACGTCAAACGGGTGCCGGTCAAAGACGAACTCGCCCGCATGCCCGCCTGCCTTCACGACGATGGTGTACTCACCGGCCTCGTCGGCCGGCTCACCGAGTTCCGGCGCGCGAATATCGCGCTCATGGTAAGGCGCACTGTCGAGCAATTGCCCGGTGGAGTTGCGATACCGGGCGGGGGGGCCGACCGGCGATGTTGTCTCAAGCACCACCATGTCCTGCGGCTGCCCATCGGGCACCCAGCGGTGCGTGACGCCGCGCGGGATCACGACCAGATCCCGCTCGCGGTAAGGCAGTCGGCCGAAAGCGCTCTCCAGGATGCCGGCTCCGCGTGCGACGAAAATCAGTTCATCTGCGCCGCCATTTCGGTAGAAGCCAGGCGTTGCAGCCGTCGGCCGGCATACGGAATAAAGAACGTCGTCGTTGCCGAACAGCGGAACGCGGGCAGTGCGGCAATCCCCGGACGAGATGACCTGTTCCGCCAGGAAGAGCATGTTATCGGGGACACCGTCATAGAACTTGGGCTGAGTCGCGCCGCCGTCACGCACATGCCGGATCCGGGTCGGGGGGTTGAGCCGGTAGAGCGTCGACGAGGCTCCGCTGAAGCCCTCGCTGCTCATCAGCTCTTCGTGGTAGTACCCGCCACTCTCACGTTCCAGGACCGTGAACCGCCTCGGGGGGAGCATGCCCTGGCGCTGGTAAAACGTCATCTCTCGTTCCTCCAGTCGAGGAGTCTCCGCTGAGACAGCCGCCACCGCCACCGCCAACGTGGACGGCGCATGCGCGACGGTGTACGTTCCAAATGTGCGAATAACGCAGTCGATTAACGATAATCGTAACACGGAGGACGGTTCGGCCTTGGGGCCGCGAGCGCCGCAGGGCGCAAACGTGCCGTTGTCGGCGCTGCCGAAGGACACGATCATCGAGCCGGTAGTGTTCACGAGCGCCGACGGCGCCCTGTCGCGAGGGCTGTTCTACCGGCCGGCCGGGCGGCAGCCGCGGGTGGGAGTGCACCTGATGCACCCGCGGACCGACCAGTCGCTGAACTACAACATCCCTCCCCTGGTCCGGGCTGGCTACGCGGTAATCGGGCGGGCCGGGCGGGCGGTCAACAATGACGTCGACACCGTTCACGAGGAAATCCTTCTCGACCTTGCGGCCGGCGTCCGGATGCTGCGCGACTCCGGCTGTGAGCGCGTGGTGCTGCTCGGCAACAGCGGCGGCGGGTCGCTGGCCTCCCTGTACCAGTCGCAGGCGCAGGCCGTGGCGGCGTCGCGACTGGGCCCGCAGCCGTACACGAACGTTGACCTGCGGTCCGCGGATCTCCCGCCCGCAGACGGCCTGGCGCTGATCGGCATCCACGTCGGCGAGGGGCGGGTTCTGCAGGACATGCTCGACCCGTCCGTCACCGACGAGCGGGATCCGTTCGCGCGTGATCCCGACCTGGATATGTACGACCCTGGCAACGGATTCCGGGTCCCGGTCACCGGAATCCGCTACGACGCCGCGTTCGTCGACCGTTACCGGGCGGCGCAGCTCCACCGGGTGCAGCGCCTCGACGAACTCGCCCGTGCGGCCCTGAGCGCGCAGGCCAGGGCGAGGCAAGAGCTGGCTGCCCTGCCCGGTGACGCCCTGCCAGCTCAGCGCCTGACGCTAGAGCGGCTGGCCGTGCAGGCACCGTTTCTCACCATCTACCGGACGACCGCGGACCTGGCGATGGCCGACCTGACGATCGATCCCGACGACCGCAGCGCCGGGGGGCACGACGGCCATCCGCGGCCGGACCTGCAGAACTGGTCGACCTCCGGGTTCGCCCGGTACCTGACGCCGCGGGCCTGGCTGAGCACCTGGAGCGCTACGTCGTCGCACGCCAGCACCCTGCGCAGCCTGGCCGCTGTCACTTCGCCGACCCTGATCGTCCACTACGCCGGCGACGTCTACACCAGGATGCGCGATGCCCGCGCGCTTGGTCAGGCCGCGGCAACCGACGACAAGACCTTCGTCCTCGTCCGCCGCGCCGACCATTATGGCCGCCCCATCGGCGATACATCGTCGCCCGACCGGGTGTCCGAAGGCACAGACGCGGTCGTGACGTGGATGACCTCGCACTTCCCGCCGGACTGAGCAGTGGGCGCAGCACGTACTGCCCGTGGCTCGTACCTGCAATCGCTGCAGCGGAGCATCCTCGTCCTCGACCTGGTATCGACCAGCCCGGTCGGCATGTCCGCCCGCGAGCTGGCGGAAGCGGCCAACCTGGACCGCACCGTCACCCACCGCGTCATCCGCACCCTCGAGCGGGAAGAACTGCTGGTCAAGCAGAGCAACCGGTTCGTCCTCGGTCCGCGTACCCTGCTGCTCGGCAACCGCTACCTGGCGCAGTCGCCGCTGCGCGCCGCCGCCCTGCCGTTCCAGATCGACCTGCAGCACCGATCCTTCGCTGGACGGCCCTGGCGGGTCGCTGTGCTGGCGCCGGTCGGTAGCACGATGACGCTGGTCAGCGAGACCTGGTCGTCCACCACCCCGCTTGACACGCTGCCCGGCATCATGAACAGGACCATTGACCAGGCTGCATCCGGGCGCTGCGTCCTCGCGTACCTGCCGGAGGGCAAGGTCATCGACCTCATCGGCGAAGCGCGGGCGGCGGACCTCGCCCCGCGCTTCGCGGCCATCCGGGATGCGGACGGAGTCGACTACGTATCCGCCGCCGACAAGCCACCCGGCTTCGCACCTGGACTGAGCCTGGTCGCCGCCGTTATCCGACGCCGCGACGGTCAGCCGGTCGGGGGTCTGATTGTCTCCGGGACAGAGCTGGAGCAGTACACCTCGCGTGACTCCGAAGTCGCCCTTCAGCTATTGCGCGGCGCGAAGCAAATAGGCTCTGTGCTCGGTTAGCCCTACTTCTCGACGTAAAAGAGGCGCTTGTTGACGAATTCGTCGATGCCGAGGGGGCCTAGCTCGCGGCCGAAGCCGGAGCGCTTGGTGCCGCCGAACGGCAGGTCCGCGCCCTCGCCCGCCGGGGTATTGACGTTGGCCATGCCGACCTCCAACTGCTCGGCGACGTTGACCGCCCGCTCCTCGTCGGTCGACCAGACCGCGCCGCCAAGGCCGAAGTCCACCACGTTGGCGAGCTGGACCGCCTCGTCGTCGGCGCTGACCTTGTAGACGACGGCGACCGGGCCGAACAGCTCCTCGCGGTAGGCCCGCATCTCGGGGGTCACGCCAGTGAGCACGGCCGGGGCGAAGTACGCGCCCTTGCCATCGTCGAGCGTGCCGCCGATGTGCAGCGTCGCGCCCTTCGAGACCGCGTCCTGCACCTGGGCGAGGAGGTTCTCCGCTGCCTTACGGGAGACCATCGGGCTGTAGGAGCGCGGGGAGTCATCGCCCGGCTGGCGTGGTGACATCGCGGCGGCCCGCTTGACCAGGGCGGCCACGAAGTCGTCGTAGATGTCGTCCATAACGATCATCCGCTTGTTGGAGTTACAGGCCTGGCCGACGTTCTCCATCCGGGTGACCCAGGCGGTCTTCGCCGCGCCCTCGACGTCGTCGGTGTCGAGGATGATGTACGGGTCGGAGCCGCCAAGCTCAAGGACGACCTTCTTCAGGTTGCGGCCGGCCGTCTCGGCGACTGCGGTGCCGGCCCGCTCGGAGCCGGTCAGCGACACGCCTCGCAGCCGCGGGTCGGCGATCGCCGCGGCGACCTGCTCGTGGGTCGCGAAGAGGTTGATATACACGCCGTCCGGCACGCCCGCATCCTTCATGATCTGCGCGATCGCCAGGGCGGAGGTCGGGCAGTTTTCCGCGTGCTTGAGGATGACGGTGTTACCGACGATCAGGTTGGGCGCGGCGAACCTGGCCACCTGGTAATACGGGTAGTTCCACGGCATCACGCCGAGTACCGGGCCGACGGGCCGGTACTCCACGCGCGCCGTGTCATGGCCGGGCAGCGGCTTGTCGGCGATGAGCCCGGGGCCGTTGTCGGCGTAGTAGTTGAAGATATCGGTGCAGAACTCGGCCTCGCCGACGGCCTGTGCGGGCCGCTTGCCCATCTCCTTGGTGATCAGCGCGGCCAGATCGGCGGCGCGCTCAGTGAACAGCTCGGCGATCCGTTTCACTATCGCCGAGCGCTCGGCGACCGGGCGCAGCCTCCATGCCGCGAACGCCTCGGTCGCGGCGGCGAGCGCCTCCGCTACCTCCGCGTCCGTGGCGAAGGAGAAAGTCTCGGTCACCTCGCCGGTCGCCGGGTCGGTTACCTGATAAGGCGGGGTCTGCGT
>NZ_JBARCR010000893.1:0-1623 GCF_049794275.1 Trebonia sp. | reverse complement strand
GCCTTGCGCCGCTCGGTGAACTCGGCCGGATCGGCGCTGTACAGCTCGTCCGCGGCGGCGGTTACCCGGTCGCCGCCGGCGGGACCGGGGTTAGCGTCGCGCGGCTCGTCGCCGTCTCGGCCCGCCGGACCCCTTTTCGCCACGTACCGGTCATGCCCCGGTTCGCAGCCCCGCGAACAGATCGTCTTCGGGCAGCGGCGCGCCCGTTGTGTCGGCCGCCCGGATGAAGTACTCGTATCCGAAGGCCTCCTCGACGATCTCCGGCGGGATCTTGCCGAACCAGGAGTCGCCGTTGATCTGAGTGCCGTGCGCGAACAGTGCCTCGCGCTTGCGCTCGAGGACCGGGCGGATGTCGATCGTGGTCGTAATCCGCTCCTCGGACTGCACCGCCCGCCGGGTGCGTTCCTCGTCGTCCTCCCAGGTCGGCACCTCCGCGCCGGCCGCGCGCAGCGCCTCCCATATCTTTCGCCAGGAGCTGCCGCGCATCGTCGACAGGTAGAGCTTCGCCGGGATGCCGGTTTCTGCCGCGGCGGCTTGCGCGGCGCGGCTGGCGTGCACATGGTCCGGGTGCTGGTAGGCGCCCTGGTCGTCGTAGGTGACGAGGACCTGCGGACGGTACTTGGCGATGAGGCCGCCGATCCGGCCCGCTACTTCCTCGAGTGGCACATTCGAGAACGCGTCCGGCCGGTCCTTGTACTCCCAGTCCGGCATGCCCGAGTCGTGGTACCCGAGCGTTTCCACGTCGCTGACCTTGAGGATCCTGGCCGATTCTTCGAGCTCGGCCAGACGCAGCCGGGCGACTGCCTCCGGGTCGTGGCCGGGCTGGCCGGGCTTGATCCCGCCGGGGGCGTCCCCGTACTGGCCGTTGGTGCAGGTGACAACCACTGTTCGGATGCCCTGGTCGGAGTAGGTAGCGAGGATGCCGCCACCGGACGCTTCGTCGTCGGGGTGGGCGTGTACCGCCATCAAGGTGAGAGGCTCTGCCATACCCACCAGCCTGCCATGCTTCGCCGGGTGCGCCGTCCGGTCGGGTCAGCCGGCCAGAGGTGCCCGGACGATCAGGGCGCCCGGTTGCACCGACACAGTAAGGGTCCGGTCCGGCGTGACGAGCTCCCCGTCCACTTCGCGGGGGAGCGTGGAGTGCGCGGTGATCTGCACCGTGCGCGCCTGGAATCGCACCAGGTGCCGGTCCTGGTGCCGGCTGTGCGTCAGCACGCGGGTGGCGACCTTAGGCCAGCCGAACGGGCCGTGCGGCGCGAGGATCCCGACGTCGAGCAGCCCGTCGTCGATGCGGGCGTCGGGCAGCAGCGTGAACCCGCCGGGCAGCAGCCCGGAGTTGCCGACGACCACCGACCGCGCGTCGCGCTCGACCGGTGCCCCGCCGTCCATGCTGATCGTGAACCTGGCCGGCGGCAGCGCGAGGTGGACCGCCCCGGACATCGCGTAGGCGAGCCAGCCGAAGTGGTGCTTGAGCCTGGTCGCCGCCACGACCGCCGCGTCGAGGCCCATGCCCGCCATCGCGGTGAACGGCGCCCCGTCGGCAGTGGCCAGGTCGATCCGGCGGTCCGCACAGCGGGTGCCGCGGGTGCCCAGCACGACGGCGAGCGCGGCCCTGGCGTGCGC
>NZ_JBARCR010000892.1:0-4170 GCF_049794275.1 Trebonia sp. | reverse complement strand
CAGGCGGTGCTCGAGCCGTGCGCCGCGGCGCTGGCCGCCGCCGTCAGGGACGGCGCGCTCGGCCGGATCACCGTCGAGAAGGCCGACGGCGAAACCGTGCACGACTCGCCGCTGGCTGCCGCCCTGGAGTCGGCAGGCTTCCGCCCCACCCCCCGCGGCCTGCGCCTGCGCGGCTGACCGGGCCCGCGGACCGGGGTGGCCTAGCCGGGGTCGGGGGTGGCTTCGTGCCATTCGCGGACGTGGTAGCCGCTCACCACGCCGGCGCGGAGGAACGGGTCGCCTGCGGCGAACTCTTCGGCGGCCTCGCGGGTGGTGCAGATGGCCATGGAGCCGGCGCGGTCGGTGAACGGGCCGAGCGACAGCAGCACGCCCCTGGCCATGAACTCCCCGTACCAGGCCCGGTGTGCCGGGAAGTTCTCCGCCGCCAGCGAGAGGTCGCCGCTGTCGTAGAACACCACGTACCGCACGCTGTTACCCATGGCGCGTGATGAACCGCTCTCTGAGCAGGATCCACAGCGCCTCGACGCCGTCGTGCCAGGTGAGCTTCTTGCCGGCCTCGCGGCGGCGCGCCTTGTAGCTGATCGGCATCTCAAAGGGCCGGATACCGCGGCGCAGCAGCTTGCCGGTGACCTCGGCTTCCACGCCGAACCCGGTCTCCTTGACGCGCAACTCCCGGTACAACGGCGCGGGTATCAGCTTGAAACAGGTCTCCAAGTCGGTGATGTAACAGTTGAACAGGACGTTCGCGAAAGTGGTGACTGCCTTGTTACCGAGGACATACAGGTACGAATAGGAATTGTGGCTGCCGAAGGTCCTGGTGCCGTAAACGACCTCGGCATCCCCGGTGAGCACGGGCGTGAGAAGCGAGGGGATCTGGGCCGGCGAGTACTCCAGGTCGGCGTCGCACATGATCAGGTAGTCGCCGGCCGCGACGGCAGCCGCGGTGCGGATCGCGGCGCCCTTGCCCTGGTTGCGCTCGTGCAGATGGATGCTTACCCGTGGATCGCTCTCGAAGGAGTGGTACAGGTCCCTGGTACCGTCGGTGCTTCCGTCGTCCACCACGACGAGCTCGATCTCGCAGGGGAAATCGACGCTGAGGACCTCCTTCATCGCGGAGGTGACGGTCGTGAACTCGTTGTAGACAGGCATGAGGATCGAAAGCTTCACGCAGGTGACGCTACTGCACAGCGTCATATGGTGAAGAGTTCCTTAGTGCGATCTGAACAGCTAATTGGCTAGATTGCTACCTCATGGATCGCAAACGGACTCTCGTCACCGGCGGCTCGGGTTTCATCGGCTCCCACCTGTGCCAGCGCCTGCTTGACATGGGCCACGACGTGCTCGCCGCGGACAATTTCTACTCCAGCGACCGGCACAACGTGCACGAGCTGCTGCCGAATCCGCGCTTCGAGCTCATGCGCCACGACGTGACGTTCCCGCTCTACGTCGAGGTCGACGAGATCTATCACCTCGCCTGCCCGGCGTCGCCGGTTTACTACCAGCGGGACCCGGTCCAGACGACCAAGACGTGCGTGCACGGCTCCATCAACATGCTCGGTCTCGCCAAGCGGCTGGGCGCGCGGATCCTGCTCACCTCGACGTCCGAGGTGTACGGCGACCCGGCCGTGCACCCGCAGTCGGAGTCGTACTGGGGCAACGTCAACCCGATCGGCATCCGGTCCTGCTACGACGAGGGCAAGCGGGCCGCGGAGACGCTGTTCTTCGACTATCACCGGCAGCACGGCCTGCCGATCAAGGTCGCGCGGATCTTCAACACCTACGGGCCAAGAATGCAGCCAGACGACGGCCGGGTGGTATCGAACTTCATCGTGCAGGCCCTCAAGGGCGAGCCGCTCACGGTCTTCGGCGACGGCTCGCAGACCAGGTCGTTCTGCTACATCGACGACATGGTGGACGGCCTGATCAGCCTCATGAACTCGCCGCGGGAGGTGACCGGGCCGGTCAACCTCGGCAATCCCGGCGAGTTCACGATGATCGAGCTCGCGAAGCAGGTCATCGCCCTGACCGACAGCGACTCCGAGCTGCAGCACCTGCCGCTGCCCGCCGACGACCCGGTACGCCGCAGGCCAGACATCAGCCGCGCGCGGGAAGTGCTGGGCTGGGAGCCGGCCGTGCCGCTCAGCGAGGGGCTCGCGCGGACCGTCGACTACTTCCGGGGCGTGCTCAACAGTTAGCATCCGCCTCAGTTGGTTGCGGCGTCCTGAGAGCGGCGAAACGATGAGTGTTTCTGCCGGGCAATGTGCCAGGGCAAGGCGTGAATGGCAGGGAGCGTGAATGGCAGGGGATAGCGGATGCGGCTGACGGTGATCGGAGTCGGATACCTCGGCCTGACGCACGCCGCCTGCATGGCGGACCTCGGGCACGACGTGCTGGCGATCGACACCGATCACGAACGTCTCGCGCGGATATCCGGCGGCGAGATGCCGTTCTTCGAGCCCCGGCTCGAATCGCTGCTCCGGAAGGGCCTGGAGACGGGCAGGCTGCGGTTCACCACCTCGAAGGAGGAGATCGGCGAGTTCGGTGACGTGCATTTCCTGTGCGTGGGAACGCCGCAGGGAGCCGACGGCGCGGCGGACCTCAGCCATGTGACGCACGCCGCGGACGCGCTCGCCCCGCACCTGCGGCGGGGGTGCCTGATCGCGGGGAAGTCCACGGTCCCGGCCGGGACGGCCAGGAAGCTGCTGGCCAGGATCCGCGCGGCGGCACCGGCCGGCGCCGAGGTCGACCTCGCGTGGAATCCGGAGTTCCTGCGCGAAGGGAACGCCGTCCAGGACACGCTGCGCCCTGACCGCTTCGTCTTCGGGATCACGTCGCCGCGGGCCGAAGCGCTGCTGCGCCGGGTCTACGAGCAGCCGCTGGCCGCCGGGATCCCCGCGCTGACCATGGGCCTCGAGACCGCCGAGCTCGTCAAGGTGTCGGCCAACGCGTTCCTGGCCACCAAGATCTCGTTCATCAACGCGGTGGCCGACGCCTGCGAAGCGGCGGGAGCGGACGTGACGCAGCTCGCCGCGGCGCTGGCCCATGACGAGCGGATCGGCGGGCGGGCCATGTCCCCCGGTCTCGGCTTCGGCGGCGGCTGCCTGCCCAAGGACATCCGCGCGTTCCGCGCCGCGGCCGCGAGCCTGGGGGCCGACTCCATGGTCAGCCTGCTCGGCGACGTCGACGAGATCAACAAGAGCCGCCGGTCACGGGTGGTCGACATGGCACGCGACGCGGTCGGCGGCTCGCTGGCGGGCAAGCGCGTCGCCGTGCTCGGCCTGGCGTTCAAGCCGAACAGCGACGACATTCGCGACTCACCCAGCCTCGACGTGTGCGGGCGGCTGGCCGCCGAAGGCGCGATCGTGTCGGCGCACGATCCCGTGGCGCTGGAGAACGCGTCCCGGCTCCGCCCTGACCTGCGTTACGCGAAGTCCGTGTTCGAAGCGGCGGAAGGCGCGGACCTGGTCCTGCACCTGACCGAATGGACCGAGTACCGGTCCATCGAGCCGTCCGCGCTCGCTGAGGTGGTCGCGCAGCGCCGGGTGATCGACGCCAGGTGCGTGCTCGACGCGCGGGCCTGGGAGGCCGCGGGATGGACGGTGCGTACCATGGGGCGGTCCGCGAACCTCAGGGACGCAGTCGCCAGCTGAGCACGCCGTCGATGTGCGAGGCCGGGCTGCCGTAGAGCCGGGTCAGCAGCCGCGCGACCGGTGACCGCGCGCCGGTGACCGCGACGATCGCGGCGGTGTGCCAGGATCCGATGACGGCGCGGATCTCCGCATCGGGCAGGCCACGGGGATGCTGTCCCAGATAGACGCTGTCCAGGTACCTGGCGACGTCGCTCGGCTGGCTGTTGGCCTGGAAGAAGAACGAGGCCTGTCCCGTCGCGGTAGGCCCGATGAAGTAGCCGCCGATCATCGCGCCTGGCTGGCCGGTATCCGCCTGCCAGCGCAGCACTTGCGACTGGCCGCCGGAGGGGAACGGCACGATGAGCACCGGCGCGTCCGACGGGAGCCGCAGCGCGCTGAAGGTCGGCTGCCAGCCGGCCGGGACCTGCGCGACCGGGGTGGCCTGGTAGGGCAGCGGTACCAGCGGCAGGACGGCGAGCACCGCGACCGCGCCGAGCGCGCCGCGGGTCCAGCCTCGTGCCCCCGGCCAGCCGCGCCAGCC
>NZ_JBARCR010000891.1:0-2993 GCF_049794275.1 Trebonia sp. | reverse complement strand
GGCGTACGCGGACCGCGCGGCGCGCGACCAGCAGGCGGCCGCGCCGCCGCGGCCGAAGCCGCAGATCACTATCGACGACGCGATGGCGGAGCTCGACGCGATGATCGGGCTCGACGGGGTCAAGGAGCAGGTGCGCTCTATCGCCGCGTCGATCGAGGCGGCCCGCCGCCGCGCGGTGGCGGGGTACACCACCGACAAGCCGATGCGCCACTTCGTGTTCCTCGGGCCGCCGGGCACCGGCAAGACTACGGTCGCCCGGGTGATCGGCAAGATCTTCTACGCCTTCGGGCTGCTGGACATGCCCGAGGTGGTCGAAGCGCAGCGGTCCGACCTGGTGGGGGAGTACCTGGGCGCGACCGCCATCAAGACCAACGAGCTGATCGACTCGTCGCTGGGCCGGGTGCTGTTCATCGACGAGGCGTACAGCCTGGTGAACGAGGGCGACGGGCAGAGCGACAGGTTCGGCGTCGAGGCGGTGCAGACGCTGCTCAAGCGGGCCGAGGACGACCGGGAGAACCTGATCATCATCCTAGCCGGCTACGAGAAGCAGACCGAGTCCTTCCTCGCGTCGAACCCGGGCCTGGCGTCCCGGTTCGCGACCAGGATCCGGTTCCCGACCTACACGCCCGGGGAGATGCAGGCGCTCGCCAAGTCCCAGCTGCGCGGCAAGAACGAGGAGCTGGCGGACGACGCGGGCCCGGTGCTGTGGCGGATGCTCGAGGACGTGGGCCGCCGCCGGATCACCGACGAGCTCGGGAACGGCCGGTTCGTCCGCACCCTGCTGGAGAAGGCGGGCCAGGCCAGGGACGTGCGGGTGATGGGCGCCGGCGGCGACCCGGCGGCCGAGGACCTGATCACGATCGGCGGCGCCGACCTGGAGAAGGCGTTCGCTGAGCTGACCTCGCGGCTGCGCGGCTACGAGGACGCCCCGACGCTGGAGAGCGCGATCGCCGAGCTGGACGAGCTGGTGGGCCTGGAGCCCGTCAAGCAGCAGGTGCGCGCGATCGCCGCGCAGCTGCGGGTGGCGAAGCTGCGCGACCGGCAGGGGCTGACCAGCCAGCCGCCGGCCAGGCACTTCGTGTTCACGGGGCCGTCCGGCACCGGCAAGACGACGGTGGCCAGGATCCTCGGCCGCATCTTCGCGGCGCTCGGGCTGCTGGTGCGTCCTGAGGTCGTCGAGGCACACCGCGCGGACCTGGTGGGCGAGCACCTGGGCTCCACCGCGATCAAGACGAACCGGCTGGTCGACTCCGCGCTCGGCGGGGTGCTGTTCATCGACGAGGCCTACTCGCTGCACAACGAGGGCTACTCCGGCGGCGACGCGTTCGGCGCGGAGGCGGTGCAGACGCTGCTCAAGCGGGCCGAGGACGACAGGGACCGGCTGGTGATCGTGCTCGCCGGGTACCCGCGCGACATGGACAGGTTCCTGCGCAGCAACCCCGGCCTGGCGTCCCGGTTCGGCACCCGGGTGGGCTTCCCGAGCTATTCGGCCCAGGACCTGGCGCATATCACCGTGCTGCTCGCCGAACAGGCCGGCGACGTCTTCGAGCCGGACGCCGAGCGCGTGCTCGGCGAGATCTTCACCAGGGCGGCCGAGGCAGGCCGCATCGACGAGCTCGGCAACGGCCGGTTCGCCAGGTCGCTGTTCGAGCGCGCCTGCGCCTGCCGGGACGTGCGGGTGGTCCGCCTCGGCGAGTCCGCGACCGCCGCCGACCTGACGACGCTGACCGCCGACGACGTCCGCGGCGCCTACGCCGAGCTGGCGATCCAGGGCTCGGCCTGATCTCGAGCCTCGTTGCCCGCGCCACGATCCCGGCCCGCGTCACCTTAGGCTTGGCTGATGGGCGGTTTGTGGGACTTCTGGGTCGACCGGGGCGGGACGTTCACCGACATCGTCGCCAGGCGGCCCGACGGCTCACTGGTCGCGCACAAGCTGCTGTCGGTCAGCCCCGCGTACCGGGACGCCGCCGTCGCGGGGGTGCGCGAACTGCTCGGCCTGGCGCCCGGCGAGCCGGTGCCCGCCGACCGGATCGGCGCCGTCAGGCTCGGCACCACGGTGGCCACGAACGCGCTGCTCGAGCGCAAGGGCGAGCGGTGCGTGCTGGTGATCACCGCGGGGTTCGGTGACGCGCTGCGGATCGGCTACCAGAACCGGCCGCGCATCTTCGACCGGCACATCGTGCTGGCCGGCCAGCTGTACGAGCGGGTCATCGAGGTCCCCGAGCGGACCGGGGCCCGCGGCGAGCTGATCCAGCCGCTCGACGAGGCCGCGGCCGAACGCGAGCTGCGCGCCGCGTACGCCGACGGGTTCCGCGCCGCGGCCGTGGTCTGCGTGCACGGCTACCGGTACCCTGAGCACGAGTCGCGGCTCGGTGAGATCGCCCGCGAGATCGGCTTCACCCAGGTCAGCGAGTCGTACGCGACCAGCCCGCTGATGCGCCTTGTGTCACGGGGCGACACCACCGTGGTGGACGCCTACCTGTCCCCTGTGCTGCGCCGGTACGTCGACGAGGTGGCCGCCGAGTTGTCCCGGCCGCCGGGTGTCCGGCTGCTGTTCATGCAGTCCAACGGCGGGCTGACCGACGCGGCGAGCTTCCGCGGCAAGGACTCCATCCTGTCCGGGCCCGCGGGCGGCATCGTGGGCATGGCGCGCACCGCCGCCGCGGCCGGCTTCGACCGGGTGATCGGGTTCGACATGGGCGGCACGTCGACGGACGTCTCGCATTACGCCGGGGAGTTCGAGCGGCAGTACGAGACCGAGGTCGCCGGGGTGCGGATGCGCGCCCCGATGCTGTCCATCCACACGGTCGCGGCGGGCGGCGGGTCGATCCTGCACTTCGACGGCGGCCGGTACCAGGCGGGGCCCGACTCGGCGGGCGCCGATCCTGGCCCCGCCTGCTACGGCCGCGGCGGGCCGCTGACGGTCACCGACGCCAACGTGCTGCTCGGCCGGATCCAGCCGGGACACTTTCCCAAAGTGTTCGGCGCCGGCG
>NZ_JBARCR010000890.1:0-7991 GCF_049794275.1 Trebonia sp. | reverse complement strand
TGGCCGGCCCGGGCGCCGCGGCGGGGGCACCGCTCGAGGCGGCCGTCG
This sequence comes from Trebonia sp., assembly GCF_049794275.1. NCBI lineage: Bacteria > Bacillati > Actinomycetota > Actinomycetes > Streptosporangiales > Treboniaceae > Trebonia > Trebonia sp. The sequence goes on along the minus strand of NZ_JBARCR010000890.1, from coordinate 7,943 downwards.
TCTCGCCGAGGTGGCCGTTGTCGACAAACCCCTCGACGCCCTGCTGCGCGAGCGGGTCGGGAAAGGAGTGGGCGTTGACCGAGAGGTTGGGCAGCGAGTCCGCCCCGATCGTGTCGAGCGCCCCGTTGGCAGAGCTGGTCACGACCTCCACGTGCCCGTCGAACACCACCCAGTCCCCGGGCTGCGGCTGGTACCCGTCGCCGAGCGGGTGCCAGCGCTGGTGGGCCTGCGCGTCCTGGACGATCGACGTGACGCCCAGCGAGTCCGGGTTGGGGTTGACCCGGACATCGGCCCACTCGTGCAGCGGCCACGGGTACGTCGCGCCGCCGCTGACCCAGCTTTGCTGCCCGACCGCCTGGGCGGCCAGTTCGAGGGTCAGGCTGGCGAACGCGGCGCAGGACGGGCCGTGGTCAGCGCCATCCACGCTGTCCTTGCCCCAGATCAGCGCCTCCATCTGAGCTGGGGTCCTCGTTTGCGCTAGCTGGAGGTAGTAGCCGGCCACGTTGACGATCGCCGGCCGGAGCCTGCCGTCGCCGGTGTCGGCGGGCTTGGCCGCCTTCTCCAGCGCCAGCAGGTGCAGCGGCACGCTGCTCGGCGAGGTCATCGACGCCGCCGCGCCAGGGACGAAGGTGAACCCGGTAATCACGCCGCCGGTGCTCACGGTCACAAGCGCCGTCGCTTGCTGCCACCATGGCTTCCTGACGGAGTGCACGGACCCCTTCCTTCCTTTGGGGACTACATTCCTGACGTGCGAAGGGTGTTCAGGATCGACTGGACGCGCGGGTCACCAGGGTTGCTGGCGTTCTGGAACAGCACGCCGGCCTCGGTCGCGAACTGCGCAGGCGCGCCGACCATCCACTGCGCGAACACGTCGCTGACCAGGGCGGCCTGGCCCGCAGCGGTGCTGACCGGCAGCGCGCACACGGCGGGGAACCCTTGCCTGGTGATCAGCGCGGACGAGCCCGTGTACTTCGCGCAGTTCGCTGGGCTGCTCTCCAGTCCCTGCTGTACCACCGGCGCGCCGCTCGTTCCGGTGACCGTGGCGCCGCCGATGATGTTGTTGATCGCCCGGGCCGCTACCTGCAGGCTGTCGATCGGATTGACCGGGCTGTACGGGTGGTGCAGGTTGAGCGACCAGGCGATGTCGCCGCCCTGGGTCGGCTGAATCGGCTCCAGGCCCTTCCTGCCGTTGGACTGGTCGGCGTAGCCGGGGTTGTTGTCGCTCGCCAGCAGGGAGAACACCCAAAGGACCTGCTGGGTGTCCTTCGCGCAGGCGAAGTTGACCTGGGCCGGCTCTGATACCACGTTGGGGTTCTGGCAGGCGGTCGTGATCTCCGTCTGCACGGTCGCGACGCTCGCGGGCCAGCCAGGGCTGCGACCCGGCAGCACAACCGCGATGAGGGTGATGCCAACGGCGAAGGCTGCCGCCCCGATCGCGATAGCACGCCAGTGCGCGAACCAGCGTCGCGGGCCGCGCTTGACGTGCCGCCGACCGCCGTTGATGAGCCGCTCGGACCGAGTCCGCTCGCCTGACCCGCCGCGCAGCCCCGTAGGTACTTCGCGGTAGCCGCCCCTGGGGGCGGCGTCTGCCGGGTAGTCGCGGTCGTCCAGATCCGGATCGTCCCGGCCCGAGTCCGCGTAGGCGTCGCTCTCGTCAGGCGGGGCGAACACCGGGAACGCGACGGTACCGTGGTCGCTGTCGAGGAACTCGGGCAGGCCGCCGGCCGGGGTCGCCTGCGCGATCCTGCGCTCAAGTTCTGCGGCCCTGTTTTCCAGCATAGCCAGACGATCGTTATCCGAGTAGGATATATATTCGAGATTGCGGTTCATGCTCTTCCCCTCTCATTGAGCTGGGTACAGGGCGCCGGGGCGCGATTCAGTGCGAGCGGCCAGGTGGCTGCGGTCAGTCCCCGCCGCGCACGGGCGCGACGGGAGTGGCGACTCCGGCCGCGACGAGCACCGGCGGACCGTGCCACCGCGCGCGGACGAGGACCGGCAGCCGCGGCGCGGGGAAGTGCGCCGCGGTCACCCGGCTGATCGCGATCGCGCGGGTCTCACACATAAACAGTAGTAGAACATACGTACGATGTCAATGGAATCCGGTGGCGTAATCGTTATTTTAAATTCGAGTCAAGAGGTCTGACCACGTGCTGCCGACCCCGACGGAATCGGCGTTGGCGGCGCGGTCCCCGTGGCACGATGGACCAGTGAGCAGCGGATGGCTTGCCGGGTATCAAGCAGCGGGCGAAACAGAGGCCGCCGACGTGGCGCGGATGTGGGCTCTGGCCGCGGCCGAGCCTGATCCCTGGTCACGCTCGCTTCCGCTGCATTTCACCGCGTCGGCGCTAGTGCTGCACCCGGACAGCGGCCGTGTGCTGCTGCGCTGGCACCAGCGGCTCCGGATGTGGCTGCAGGCGGGCGGGCACGCGGACCCGGGAGAGAGCGATCCGCTGGCGATCGCGCTGCGGGAGGCGGCTGAGGAGACCGGCCTCCCCGACCTGGTGCCGTGGCCGGACGGCGCCATCAAGCATGTCGTGGTGTGCCATGTCCCATCGGGCAAGGGCGAGCCCGCGCATGAGCACGCCGACCTCCGGTACTTCATGGCCACCGGTGACCCGGACGCGGCGCGGCCGGAGAACCCTGGGGCACCGTTGCGCTGGCTCACGCTGGCGGAAGCCCGCGATCTCGTCGGCACCAACAATCTCAGGCACACCCTGGACCGCGCAGCGGCGCTGCTTGCCGCACACCCCGGGCCTCGCTGAGTCGGATTTCGGCTAGAGAGTGCCAGATTACGTGTTATGTACGATTTTCCAACTTGGTTAGTGATCGACTCAATTACACGTATATTCAAGTCTGTGTCCGGCAAGCGCACCGCTCAGGAGCGGTTCCCCGAAGTGATCGCTGCCGCCGTGCGCGTGTTCACCCATGAGGGTTACCGCGCGGCGCGGATGAGCGACGTCGCGCGCGAGGCGGGGCTCTCCGAAGCCGCGCTGTACCGGTACGTGGACAGCAAGGAAGGGCTGTTCGTGCTGGCCATCAGGCATGCGCTGCTGCTCGCCGACATGCCGACCGAGGAGCTCGGCGAGCACTTTCCGCTCACGCCTCCGTCTCTCGCGGAGATGATCGGCGAGGCCAGGGAGTTCGTGGCGGTAGAGGTGCCGTTCGGCTCGCTCGCGGCGGCGCTCGGCCAGCCCGCGGCCGAGGATCCGGCCGCCGAGCTCGAGACCGTGATGCGCGAGCTCTTCGCCCTGGAGACGCAGACCAGGGAGGCCGCGGACATGATCGAACGGTCCGCCCGCGAGCTGCCAGAGCTTGCCGACCTGCTCAACGTCGGGCTGCGGCGGCCGGTGCTTGCCGCGCTGACCGAGTACCTGGGCAGCCGCGCTCGCTCTGGTGCGCTGCGCGCGACGCCGGATGCGGCCGTGACCGCGCGCTTGGTGCTCGAGACGCTGACCTGGTTCGCCAGGCACCGGCACTGGGATCCCGACGGCGCGGCGATCTCTGCGGACCTGGCGGCGGACACCGCCGTCGACGCGCTCCTCCACGCCCTCGTCCCGCACGCTTACCTCGAAGGACGCCCATGACGCAGCTGATGGCGATGCCGGAGCATGCGGCCACGGCTGAGCCCCTCGCCATCGAGGTGCGCGGCCTGACCATGAGCTACGGTTCCCGGCAGGTGCTGCGCGGTGTGGACTTCGAGGTCCGCCCCGGAGAGGTCTTCTGCCTGCTCGGCCCGAACGGCGCGGGCAAGACAACCACGGTCGAGATCCTGGAGGGCTTCCGGCAGCGCACCGGCGGCGATGTCCGGGTTCTTGGCGTGGACCCGGCGGACCAGCGGGCCAGGCTGCGCGAGCGGATCGGCATCGTGCTGCAGGAATGCGGCTTCCCGCGCCAGGCGCGGGTCGCCGAGCTGATCGACATCTGGCGCTCCTACTACTCGGCGCCGCGTCCGCTCGCCGAACTGCTCGCGCTCGTCGAGCTCACCGCGGACCGAGCTTGCCAGGTGCGCCGGCTGTCCGGCGGGCAGCGCCGCAGGCTCGATTTCGCACTCGCCCTCGCGGGCGATCCCGACCTGGTGTTCCTCGACGAGCCGACGACCGGGTTCGACCCGGAGTCCCGCCGCCGGTGCTGGGCGGCCATCGAGAACCTGCGTTCGATCGGCAAAACGGTCCTGCTGACCACCCACTACCTTGACGAGGCGGAACGGCTCGCCGACCGGGTGGCGATCTTGCAGGACGGCCGGGTCCAGACAGCCGGGACGGTTCGCCAGGTCGCCAGGGAGGCCGGCGTACCGACCACCATCTCGTTCACCGCGCCGGAGCGGCTGCGGTCCGGCGACGTCGCGGCGCCAGGCTGCCTCGAGGTCGAGGTCCGCGGCGACGTCGCCCGCTGCCGGGTGCCGAGCGCCGCGGTCGCGCTACGCGAACTGCTCGCCTGGGCGGCCGCTAACGGTCTGGGTGACCTGGACGATCTCACGGTGGAGACGCCCACGCTGGAGGACGCGTACCTCCGCCTCGTCGACGGAGGGACTCGTTGATCAGTCTCACCAGGCACGTCCGCCTCGCCGTCAGGCAGGCGCTGCACGAGCAGCGGACCTTCTGGCGCAGCGCCGAGTACGCGCTCTTCACCTTCGCGCTGCCGCTGGCGCTGCTGCTGCTGATCGGCTCGACGACCGCGGGAGGCTACCTGCCCGGCACCCACGTCAAGGCGCAGATGATCTTCGTGCCCTCCATCCTGGCGTTCGGCGTGATCGTGGCCGCCTACGTCAACCTCGGCGCGAAGATCGCGACGCTGCGCCACGACGGGGTGCTGAAGCGGATCAGGACCACGCCGTTGCCCGCCGGCGCCTACCTGTCCGGCGTTCTCGGGAGCACGGCAGCCACCACACTCGCCATCACCGCCTGCACCGCGGTTATCGGCTGGCTGGCCTTCGGCGCCGTGCCGCGCGCGGCGGGGCTAGCCGAGATCGCCGGCGGGCTCGCGCTCGGCGTGGTGTGCTTCGGCTCGCTCGGCCTGGCGCTGAGTTCCGTAGCGCGCAGCGCGGAGTCGGCGGCTCCGCTCGCCAACGCGAGTTACCTGCCGGTGGCGATAATGTCGGGTATCTTCGATCCAACATTCAGCGTGCCGCGCTGGCTGTCGGTCGCCGTTGGGCTGCTCCCGGTCCGCGCGCTCGCCCAGATCTTGCAACAGGGTTACACGCCCGTCGAGCACGCCCCGGCCAGTGACCTGCTGGTCCTGGCGGGCTGGGCCGTCGGCGGCTGCGCGCTCGCGGTGTGGCGGTTCCGGTGGCAGTGACACCTCGGCGGCGCCGCCCCGGCGCGCTCCGCTATGAACGGGCCGGCGATTGTAACGCTCCGTGCAAGTGGCCCGGTGCTCGTTGCCAGGCCGCACCAGACTCGGTACCTACGGTATCTGGAGTTTCGGATTTCGTGTCGTGAGGTAACTTTGCAGTAAAATCTTCAGCTTCGGCAAAGGCCGGCTGAAAGCCTTGGAGCCCGCGGTCACGGTCAAGCCATCATCGCTTCTGGGTCAAAATTAGACATCAGGGCCTTGACGGGCTAATTCCGTCATGGTTTCCTCTAGTGTTTGACGGTTCCCAACCTCGATCGATGGCAAATTGTGACTTTTCCGCGCGATGATCGATGCACCGAGAATCTACGCTGCGGTCAGCTCACAATGCCGGCAGACATCCGTCGGGTTCACACAGACTCGCACGGATGCTCCGGACAACAGGCTGTGACCGGACCCCGCCGGTACCGTGACCCGTGCCGTCGGCCCATTACAGCCTGCTGTGAATAACCGCGAAGAACAGAAGGGCGAAACACGATGACCCAGTTTCGGGCCGACGGTGCCAGAGTGCTGAAGGAGGGCTCACGTTGAAAAACAAGCGAATCTTCGGCGGCCTTGCCCTGGCGCTCGCGGGCATGACCGCGCTGGCCGCGTGCAGCAGCAGCGGTAGCAGTAGCAGCACACCCAGCTCAAGCTCCAGCGCGGCTTCCGTCAAGAGCGGCGGCACGTTCACGTACGCCCTCGACCAGGACATGGCCGGGTTCAACATCCTGAACCTGAACGATGACGAGTTCGTGCTCCAGGAAGTCCTGAATCAGGTCTGGCCACAGGTCTACATCACCACGAACACCCTCAATGAGCAGCTGGACACGAACTATGTGACCAGCGCCAAGGTGACGAGCTCGAACCCGCAGACCGTGGTGTACCAGATCAACCCGAAGGCGACCTGGTCCGACGGCGTGCCGTTCAACGCCCAAGACTTCATCTACAACTGGCAAGCGCAGAGCGGGAACCCGAAGTTCACCGACGTGGGCGGCAAGGCGTTCGAGCCGGCCACCACCGCCGGGTACAGCCTGATCAAGTCCGTGACCAGCTCCAACGGCGGCAAGACCGCGACCGTGGTCTTCTCCTCGCCGTTCGGCGACTGGAAGTCGCTGTTCGGCCCCATGATCCCGGCACACATCGCGGAGAAGGTCGGCTTCAACAACGGCTTCCAGACCTTCAACGCCGCAGTCAAGGTGTCCGGCGGCCCGTTCGAGATCCAGAGCTACACCCAGGGCCAGGACATCGTCGAGGTCCGGAACTCGAAGTGGTGGGGCACGCCTGCGCCGCTGGACAAGCTGGTGTTCCGGATCTTCGCCGATGACAACCAGATCCCGCCGGCGCTGCAGAACAGCGAGGTCAACGGGGCCAACCCGGCGCAGGCGTCGCTGCAGTTCAAGGACGCCATCGCCTCAGTCCCGAACCTGACGACCAGCATCATCCCCGGCCTCGAGTTCCAGCACATGGACTTCAACCAGGCGAACCCCTACCTCGCGAAGCTCGACGTCCGGCAGGCGATCGCCTACGGCACGAACCGGGCGGACATGGTGAACCGGATCGTCGGGCCGATCACCGCGTCGGTGAAGCCGCTGAACAACCGGATCTTCATGCCGAACCAGCCGCAGTACACCGACACCAGCGGTGGCCTGGGCGACTTCGACCCGGCCAAGGCGAAGCAGCTGCTGCAGGCGTCAGGGATGACGATGGGATCCGACGGGTACTTCCACCCGAGCTCCGGTCCTGAGGCGGGCAAGGACCTGACCTTCTCGATCTCCACCACGTCCGGCGAGCCGGTGCGGTCCGAGATCGAGCAGCTCTTCCAGAGCTACATGAAGAACGTCGGCATCAAGATCAACATCCAGAACTACTCGCCCAACACACTGTTCGGCACCGTCGGCCCGAAGAGCGAGTTCGACATCATCGAGTTCGCCTGGGTGTCCACGCCGTTCCCGTCGGGCAACATCTCCATCTACTGCTCGTACACGAACTCCAACCTGTGCGGCCAGAACTGGGACCACTACGCCAACCCGCAGCTCGACAAGCTGCTCAACCAGGCGGCGGGGACGCTTGACTCGACGGCGGCGGCGACCCTCTACAACCAGGCGGACGCGCTCCTCTGGAAGGACATGGTGACCCTGCCGCTGTTCCAGCAGCCCCAGCTGTACACCTGGAACAACACCTACGGCAACGTCCTGCCGAACCCGAGCAACAACGGGCTCACCTGGAACGCGCAGACCTGGGGTCTGAAGGCGACCTGACGCAGGATGCGTCCTAATGCACAAGCTGAGTAGGACGCACAATCTGGGTAAGTAGGTAGTACCCGTTCACGCTGTCTGCGCGGCCCGCCACGGCGGGCCGCGCAGAACAGCACCCGCCCCCGTACCCGCTGAGGCCCTCAATATGGCTGGATACCTGATCCGCAGGTCGCTCGCCGGGCTCGCGACCCTGGTCGTCGCGAGCTTCCTGCTGTTCCTCTTGGTCGCCGTGTCGGGCAACCCCCTCGCGACCCTGATGGCAAACCCGCACATCTCGCCGGCGACGATCGCCATCGCACGGCAGCAGCTCGGGCTGAACCAGCCGCTCCTGCTGCGCTACTGGACCTGGCTCACGCA